>JBDLJL010000188.1:0-9757 GCA_039714415.1 Bacteroidota bacterium | reverse complement strand
TGCGTAAAGCAGCCATTCCACCAACATCAATTTGGCTGCCATGAGAACGCCTGAAATAGCGGATTTTTAAATTTGCTTTTGCCGCTGTAATATATGTCTCTGGAATTTGCGATAAATCCGTATGCCGATGGTCGATAATAAAACCATTCTGACCAGAAACAGTTTGAAAAAGAAATAGTACTGATAATAATATTGTTGCTCTCATAATAGGACATTTATTGAGTAATACTTAATTCTAATTTTTAATAATTGGTAAAACAAGCTGTTTATCTTCAAATTTAATAAATAAAATTTGAATACCTGAATTTTCATCAGATAAATCAAATTCAATTAAATTTGCACCTAATTTTCCAAGATATTCTTTTTGTAAAATATCTTTCCCTAACAAATTCACTACACTAATATTTAGTTTTACCTGATGTTCTAAATCCAATTTTAATTTAAAAATACCGGTATTAGGATTGGGATATATTTTAGCACTTTTAATGACATTAATATTTTCAATTGAACTTGCAGTTTCAGCAATTATGGTTATTTCATTTGTTGTTAAGTTCTCGACACTATTTATTCTACTGGCATCAATACTAACACTAAAATCAGGAATATCACTATCGAAATTGGTACCATTAAAACTCATGGTTAGCACCAAGTTGGTATCATTTTGCAAATCAATAGTGGTAATAGTTAATCCATCCGGAGGGTTATTTAAAATTAAATCAGTTATACTTATACCCGAATCAAATGAATCATCATCAAGTAATATATTTAAAACAGCATTATTTAATAAAGATTCTTTTAAATCACTCTCTGTTTCCAGATAAGCGTTAGGTTCCAGTTCTGAAAAAATAGTTTGTTCATCACAGGTTATTGAACCAGTTTGGTTTAATTCACTCTCTAATACGGTAACCGAAAAATTTACATAATCCGAGTCAAAATCAGTTCCATCAAAAGACAATGAAAGAACGGCTGAATCTGTTGAAATGTATTCTACATTATTAACAGAGAGCCCTACCGGCACATTATTTAAAACAAAATTATTTATTTCAAGAACATTATCATTAAAAGATAATCCGTTTAACTTTAATTGAATTAAGGTATTATTAAGTAAAGTTTCAGTCAAACTTGTAGCCGAAAAAATTTGCAATGAGATATTATTTTCTTCTACAGCTTCAATGGACAGGTAATCGCTTTCCAAATTTTCAGTTCCATTTAACTCCTCAGCCAAAATCCGAATGCTAAAATTGTTAATGTCTGTATCAAAATCAGTTCCATCAAAACTTAAATTTAAATCTGCTTGTGTACTACTCGTATAATTAACTTGTTGAACAGAGCATCCTTGGGGTGCATTAATTAATTGGAAATTACCAATACTTAATTGATTGTCAGTGAAACTTTCATTATATAGTTCAATACAAACTGTTGATTGATCCAAATTTGTTTCTATTAGATTTACAGTACAACTTATAGATATATACGGGTTTAGCTCATCTATTGCCTCAATAGTAATTTCATTACTTGTAAGGTTAAAATTTGCTGATATTTCATTTGACATTACTGTAGTGCTAAAATTAGGATAATCAATTTCAAAATCAGTTCCATTAAAAGCTAAATTTATTTCAGCACTGTTTTCATCTATATACAGTATAGATACAATACTGGTTCCGGAAGGTGCATTATTTAATTGAAAATTAGCTGCATTTAGCTGGTTATCCAAAAAGTTTGTATTTGTTAGTGTTAAGTTTAAGACCCCATTATCCAAATTAGTTTCAGTAAGGCCCACTTGTGACGTAATACTAATGTTTTCGTCAAAGGCAGTAATATAAATTTCATTACTGGTAATTGAAGAACCACTGGTAAGTTCATTTTCTGAAATGGTAATACTAAAATGAAGTGAATCCTGATCAAAATCAGAACCATCAAAAGCAAGGTTAAGCACTGCATGGGTTGCATCAGTATATACCACTGATTCTACAGTGGTTCCTATTGGCACATTATTTAACTGAAAATTTGCTCCATTTAAAGAATTATCAATAAATGAATCACCCATAAGGGTCAAATTAATAGTTCTTTCGTCTAAACTTTCTTCATTTAGGGGTTGATCTGCTTCAATTGCTAAACTTTTAATGCCCCAACCGGCTAATTTCGCCCACATCCACCAGGCTGCCCGTCCTTTTAAAACACAGTGTAAACGTGAATTGTCTTCAATAGGCGGGTCATAATTTCCTCTTTGGTCAGAATGTTCACAAACGGTACAAATATCGTTTGCTGAAATTAAAGTTAATTCTTTATCAGGATTTCGGTTCATCCATTCTATTCCCCAGTTTCCACCACCTGGATGTATTGAGACATTAGTTGAATCAGAAATATAAGCTAGATCATCGTTAAGCAACCTTATATTTGTATAAGAGCCATCAGAAACACCATCACCATAATAGTTCCCATCCGGGTCGTAACATTCAAGATCATTAAAATCAAATAAGATACGATTATTATTATAGCAGTGCTTACGAATAGTGTCATTTTTAAGATACACTAACTCATTTCTGCTAATGGATCTCTGTCCGCAAGCAGTCTGAAAAATAAATGTAACAGGTACAGCCCTGTTTTTACTTCCACCTGGCCCATATTCCGAAATGAGGGTTTCCATATCATTTATGTATTGTTGAGCACTACATAGATAAAAAGAACTACTCCATGCCCACATAACAACATTTATTTCAGAGTTTGCCAGATCGTCAAGGTAATCCCTGGTTATTTGCACCCATATATCATTTTCATAGTCTAAACTATTCCATTCGGTTGAAGCCTGAGTTGATAAAAACAACTCTCCATTTGCACCGGTTTTGTTAAATGTGTACAGGTTGTTATAAGCTGAATACCTTTGCAAAGCAGCCATTCCACCAACATCAATTTGGCTGCCATGAGAACGCCTGAAATAGCGGATTTTTAAATTTTGTTTGGCAGAATCAATCCAATTATCGGGTATCTGTGATAAATCGGTATGTGTGTGGTCAATTACAAAGCCTTCCTGTGAGAATGCCATAGAAGACATTAACAGGAAAAGTAATAAAAACTTAGTTTTCATAGTTGTTAGTTTCGGTAAAAATCGTTTTGTATAGGTTCCCTCTTATATTGTGACAATTATGAACAATAATTAGTTGCATACAATTTTTATCAAAACAAATTTAAGGGAAAAAACATTAAACAACCCTAATATCCTGTTTCATCATCATTATTTATGCACATATTAAAGAAAAGCTATTTTATATTAATCAATAATTTAGTTGGATTAATCAAAATAAAAAGACTTAGATAAAATTTAGTCTTTCTTTTTTAAAACAAGAGTTGAGATAATTGCAACAAACCCGGAAACCATAAATGTCATTAGTCGTGAACTCACTATTTCATCACGTCCAGAACTTATCCAAAAAATAGTAAAGAAAAGGCCGGTAATAATAGTAAGTAAAGCAGGAACTCCATGAAACCTCTTCCAAAACAGGGTAAATAAAATAACAATAGAGAAAGTGGAACCTATACCTGCCCAAACATATCCTACAATGGTATAAATCAAATCACTTGGAGAAAAATAGGCTAAAATAAGCGCAATTGCAGATAAAATGGCGGTAACAATCCTGGATTGTAACAAAGCTTTTTTTGAATTGGTATTTGTAAGAGGTTTTATCAGGTTTTCAGAAAGTTCTGTTGCAGACAATATTAACAATGAATTAGCAGTAGAAACAATAGCAGCAAGTACACCGGTTATTAATATTCCTGCAATCCATGGACTAAATAAGGTGGTCAGTACTTCAGGCATAACCGTTTCCTGATCTTTCAAACCGTCCGGACCAAACATAGCAATTCCTATCCAGCCAATCATAAGTGCACCAATATAAGCCACTATGGTCCATGCAACACCAATATTCCTGGCCATTTTGGCCTGTTTAGCATTTGATATAGCCATAAACCGGGTGCTTAATTGAGGTTGTCCGCCCAAATATCCAAAGAACCAGGAAAATGCCCCTGCTATAATTATCCCGGTACCTAACCCTTTAATCACACTTATTGAATTGGGAAAGAGATTATTCAAAAAATCATAAAGTGAAGAACCTTCCATTAGAATTGCTCCGCCTGTCATGGTATTATATGCAGGGCCAGCTTTTGACAATGCCTCAGAAATAGTTCCTGCAAATATGCTACCTTCGGGCTGACTTGACAGATAAACAATTCCCGCAATTGGGGCTACAATTAAGGTAGTGATCATTACAATTGCCTGAATAACATCAGTATAGGTAACACTGCGAAAACCACCATAAATAGTGTAAGGTACCACTACTAATACAACGATTAGCATTCCGTAAAGCCGGTCTATACCAAACAGATTTTCTAAGGTTTTTCCGCCACCAATAAATTGGGCACCGACATAAAAGAAAAAAAAGAACACAATAGTAAAACTCCCAACAATTCGAATCCATTTTCCAAATTCACCGTGTTTTTTTGCAATATAATCAGTAAAGGTATCTGTTTCATATTTTGCAGCTTCATCCCTTAAGCGCCAGGCAAGTAGTACCCAGGCTACAATTATACCCATAACACAACCTATTGCAGTCCACACTTCCATCAAACCAGTGGCATATGCTGCACCTGGCAAACCCAATAATGCCCAGGATGATTCACCCGTGGCACGTTCACTTAAAGCAGCAACCCAACCAGGCAAATTTCTTCCGGCAATGGCAAAATCAGAACTGGTTTTTACTTTTCGTCCCTGGTAAATGCCCCATGCAATTAAAAGGGTCATATAAACAATCATTACAATTAATATCTGCAATTGATTTTCCATAATATTACTGATTTGTTTGGCTCTGGTTTAAATATTCTGGGATACTTGTTGTTTTGTTTTTTAGTTAAATATCAGGTAATTAGAAATTAATTGTAAAGACATTACAAATATCCCAGACAACCTAAACTAGAGCGATTTGTTTTGCAATGAGACTAAATACTTATTATTCAATTGAATTGATCATCTCCAAAAATTCATCCTCACTTATAATTTTTACGCCCAATTTATTTGCTTTTTCTAATTTGGCTGGACCCATTTTATCACCAGCCAGCAAGTAATCAGTTTTTTTAGAGATGGAACCTACATTTTTTCCTCCGTTTTTGGTTATCATTTCTTTTAATTCATCTCTTGAGTATTTTTCAAAAACTCCTGAAATAACAATACTTAAACCTTTTAGAATATCAGTTTTTCCTTCTTCTGATTCTTCGTTTATGAAATTCAAGCCATGTTGCTTTAATTTCCCTATCAAAATACGGTTCCTTTCCATGCTAAAGTATTCAATAACACTTTCTGCTATTCTTTCACCTATTTCATCGATTTCAACCAGTTCTTCAAGTGTAGCACTTGCCAGATTGTCAATATTTTCAAGACTCATGGCCAGTTTTTTGGCAACTGTAGCGCCCACATACCTAATACCCAAAGCAAACAGCAGCTTATGAAATGGAACAGATTTAGACTCCTCAACACCTTTTATAATATTATCAACCTTTGTTTCAGCCATACGCTCCAAAAGAATTAGCTGCTCTATTTTACCTTTCAATTCATATAAATCAGAAATATCACCAAGTAAATTCTTTTCAAACAATAAATCAATGGTTTCAGTTCCTAAACCATCAATATTCATGGCCTTTCGGCTGATAAAGTGTTCAATTTTGCCTTTTATTTGTGGTGGGCAGGCGTATTCATTCGGGCAATAATGTTTGGCTTCTCCCTCTTCGCGAACCAACTTACTACCACATTCCGGGCATTCCGAAATATAGATCACTTTTTGTGATGTAGCAGACCTTAAATCCTTATCAATTCCTACCACTTTAGGAATAATTTCACCACCTTTTTCAACAAACACGATATCATCTATCCTTACATCCAACAATTCAATTTGATCAGCATTATGTAATGAAGCACGTTTTACTGTTGTACCGGCAATAAAAACCGGTTCCAGGTTTGCAACCGGTGTAATCGCACCTGTACGCCCAACCTGGTAATCTATTGAAATTAATTTTGTTGCAACCCTTTCGGCCAAAAACTTATAGGAAATAGCCCAACGAGGTGATTTTGAGGTAAACCCTAACTGTTTCTGCTTTGAAAGCGAATCTACTTTAATGACAATACCATCAATTTCATATGGTAAGTTTTCCCTTTCTTTATCCCAATAATTAATATAATTTAATACTTCATCAATATTTTTGGCAACTTTTCCATGTTTGGAAATTTTAAAACCCCATTTTTTTGCTTTTTGCAGATTTTGATAATGAGAATCAGAAGGTAAATTTTCACCTAACATATAATACAAAAAGCAATCTAATCTACGTTTGGCTACTTCAGCTGAATTTTGAATCTTTAATGATCCAGAAGCTGTATTCCTGGGGTTAATATAAGCTGCCTCTCCATCTGCTACTCGTTGCTCATTCAATTGAGCAAACACATTTTTTGACATAAATATTTCACCCCTGATTTCAAATTCAGTAGGAAAATCACTTCCCTGAAGCTTTAAAGGAATACTTTTTATAGTCCTGACATTGGCTGAAACATCATCACCAAAAACGCCATCACCACGGGTTACTGCACGCTCAAAAACACCATTTTTATAGCTTAAACCAATGGCTGTACCGTCAAATTTTAGCTCACAAACATATTCAACTTCTTCATTAATTATTTTTTTTACTCGCTGATCAAAGTCCCTTAATTCTCCTTCGTTATATGTATTTGATAAGGAAAGCATATCGTATTTATGTTTTACCTGCTCAAATTCTTTATTGATATCGCTACCCACCCTTTGTGTTGGTGAATTTGGATCAAAAAGTTCTGGATGTAATTTCTCCAGCTCATGGAGTGCTTTCAGCATCATATCAAATTCGTAATCTGATATCCCAGGGTTTGATTCCACATAATATAAGTGATTGTGGTAAGCAAGTTTTTCTCGAAGTGCTATTATATTTTCTTTAATGGTATTACTCATGAGATATTAGAAACTAGGTTAAGAATAATCAATGTTAATAATTTGAATTATTATTTAACAATTGGTATATATACATTTATTCAAGTTTTTCATACAAATCAGGTCGTAGGCGTTTTGTACGTCCCAGGGATTGTTCCATCTGCCATTTTTCAATTTCTTTAGTATTGCCTGATAATAAAATTTTAGGTACTTCCCATTCTTTATATTTAGCCGGACGTGTGTAAACCGGTGGTGCCAACAAACCATCCTGAAAGGAATCGCTTAACGCAGAAGTTTCATCAGAAATTACACCGGGAATTAAACGAACAACACTATCAGTGATAACTGCTGCAGCAAGTTCCCCACCAGTCATAACAAAATTACCAATGGAAACCTCACGTGTGATTAAGTGGTCACGGATGCGTTGATCAACCCCCTTATAATGCCCACATAAGATTAGAATATTGTCCAAAGTAGAGAAGTGGTTCGCCATTCTCTGGTCAAATAACTCACCATCCGGCGAAGTATAGATAATTTCATCATATTTAACCTGCTTTTTTAAGGCTGTAATAGCCGCATCCACAGGTTCAATTTGAATAACCATTCCAGCGCCACCACTAAAAGCGTAATCATCAACGTGACGGTGTTTGTTGGAGGAATAATCACGAAGCTGGTGCAGGTTTATATCAACCAGTTTTTTTTCTTTTGCCCGTTTGACAATTGAATGGTTAAAAGGACTCTCTAATAATTCAGGTAGTACAGTGATGATATCAATACGCATATCTACTTCATTTTTATTGCCCGAAATTAATAAAAACCATTATTGTAATGAAATTAAAACATGAATAATCTTACATAAAAAAAGCCTGCAGGAATTATTTGAGCCTGCAAGCTATTAAATGTGTCTTTGTGCATAAACTAAAAAGACATAGACATTCTAGAACTTATAAACAAAATCAATATAAGGTATACCTATCGGGAGAAACTCAATGATATCCTTACTATTAACCAAAGCAATATCAAAAGTAATTCGTTCTTTCATAATTCTTAAACCATATGTAATCAGTGCATAATACTTATCAGTATACGTTTCAGTTGATACACCTGTAACTTGATTATAATTAGAATCATAATCCCTGTAAGGAACCATCCAATTTTCAGTAACCAAAGCCACACGTTTACTAACCCTTGTCATTCCAGCTAAATTAATAATTGGTTTTTTAGTAAACTCTTCTTCTATAAATCCATAACCTAACCCTACTGTCACATTGTGTTCGTCAGTGCCATAAGTAGTTACCCCATATAAAATCCCCAATGTAGCCTCTGGCATTAAAGCTAATATAGCACCACCACCTACATGAAATTTTTCAGCAACTGTAAAACCCACTTTTGGAGTTAAAAAAGCAACCACCGGCAAAACAATACCACCTCCAATGCTAAAATTATCACTTAAACCATATTGAACCGAATTGGCAACAACGTATGCATTCTGATAATATCCTTCACCTTTTTTTAAGGGTATACCCGTAGGAGCAAATAAATAACGTGTATTATTAGGGTTAGGGAACCAATATTCACCTCCTTTCATACTACCTTGCGTAACTTCCCGCATTTTTTTAATGTTTTTAACTGAAACAGTAACCTTACCCAGACTTTTTGTTTGAATATCCAGTTCATTTTTTCTTCGTTCTATAATTTGACCATGTAATTCATTACCATCAATTAAAGTAATCTGATAAAAAGCACTTTTGTTTTCTTTTGTAGCACTTACAATAGTTTCGCCACTAATAGTAATCTTTCCAAGGTTATTATCATCAAATATAATTTTTGACTTGTCAATAAATATTATTTTACCCATTAAACCAGTTCCATCCTCTAATTTAATGGCGAAAAACGTAGCGGTATCTAATTCATTTCTTAGTTTTTCCACCTTTTCAACAAAAAAATCCTCTATCTGATCCAATGAAACGAATGTTTTACTGACATTATCATTCACCTTCATATTAATAAATATAGCCTCGTCATTGATACTGGTAATATCACCCTCAATCGTTGTTCCTGATTTTGTAATGATCTTATCCTGGGCTATAATCCCTTCCGCAACAATGATTGAGATCAAGATAAAAAGAAAAATGGTTAATCTTTTTTTCATGTTTTAGGGTGTTAATTAGTACATATAATTTTATTCATCTAATATAGCTAAAAAATAGCGAATGGACAACTAAATTTAAAGCAGCAATTTTACACATTATGAAATTACAACTTATAAATCAATTGGATATCTTAATCAGGAAATGATATAATTGATTGCGCCATGTACTACCCAAAATCCATAAAAGGTAATTTAGGAATCTTTTACGCCTGCCAATTTCTAAATTTTATAATGAATATACTTTGATTTGTGCAATAGTGCAAAGCAGTTTAACACAGGCAAAGCCTGTTTAAATATATACCGACTAAGGCAAAAGCCTTAGCCGAACATCATCGCTTTTTATAGCCTCAGTCGAACTGGGAACTGGACGACAAGGACAAAAACACCATTTTTAACATTATTGACACCATGCTAACCAAAAAGAAATTCAAAGACTTCTTTAATAAAAATGTAGCTGCGCTTTAAAAAACAAAAAGCCCCCCGTTCGGCTCAGGCTGTGCCTGAGTCGTTCTATGTTTTAAGGCTTTGCCTCATCTTATTGTTTTCCATAAAAAATCAACAATAATAACATCCATTAAGTTTTCAATATCTGCATAATTTCTTGCACTTG
>JBDLJL010000187.1:0-9772 GCA_039714415.1 Bacteroidota bacterium | reverse complement strand
ACAAGGGATGCTGTTTTTATTGATTATAATCCGTCAAAAAATTTCTTCATAAACAAATACAAAAAACACGAGGATACAGTTTTCTTACATTCAACATTTATGGATAATATTCAATTCTTAACCGAAGGAATTGTATCTAAATTAAAATCTTATGAACCTTGGAAGCCTGGAAGTTATCAAATTGTTGATGATGAAGTATTTTATAAAGGTCAAAAAATATCTGCTAAAAATCAACCGCCTCCACATGAATTGAATATTAAAAACGGAACTGCTGATGCTTATTTATGGATGGTTTACGGTTTAGGTTTACTTGCAGAGAAACCAAATAGAATTTATAAAGACTGGAAAATTTGTTCTGATATTTACTTTAACAATTTAGAATACAAATCTTATTTTGGTTTAGATTTTGGAATTTCTTCTCCGACTGCTGTTGTCGAGGTTAAGTTTGACGGTGACAGAACTTTTTACATAAAAGAGAGGTTATATAAACCGAGCAGCTACATGGGAATGCCGATTTATGAGTGGTTAAAAACTAAATTAAAAATAACAGCAAGCGATTTAGTTGTTGCTGATAGTGCGAAACAAACAATGGTTGAAGATTTACAGCTTGGAGGATTAATGGCCGTTGGAGCATTAAAAGGTGCTGGAAGTATCTCCAGAAGATTAACACAAGTTCAAGGATTTAATATTGTTTACACGAAATCAAGTGAAAATTTAGAAAATGAGTATATGAATTACTCATATAAAGTAGATAGATATGGCTTAGTTACTGATGATGTAGAGCAGGGAGATGATCACCTTATGGATTCACTTGGGTACATAATTAGTTATTTAATAACTTACCTTGGAATTAAAACATAATTGACTATATTTGCTTAATTGTTTTTTACCTAAACTATTTTTATTTGTTAATTGGAAAACCCAAATGTAAAAGTTTGGGTTTTTTTTTGTAATTTCGAAAAAATTAATATAATTTTATCAAAAAATATGTAAATGAGTTTCCGAACAAGTATTGAGAGTTGGTATAGGAGTATTATATCTCCTGTATATGAAAAACTTATTGACGGATCTGATTGGTATTTTATAGATGGAACAGATCCTTTTACTGGATCTAAAGAAAATCTTGATTTTGCCTTAGCCCATCCGATTTTAACTCCAGCAATTTTATTCCAGGCGAATTTATTCGCGCAAGCAAGATTCGAGGTAAGGAATAAAAAGACAAAAGAAGTTGTTGAAGATCATCCATTAATAACACTATTAAACGACCCTAATTTTTTCGACACAAAAATTGATTTCCTTGAGAGGTTACAATTTTTAAAGATATCGCAGGGTAGAGTTGGAATTTATTTAAGGCGTGGATCTGGATCAAGAAATGTTGATAGTCTTTATGTACTTAGAGAGGATTTGATAGAATTCCCAGAAGATTTTGAAGTTAAATACTCATTTAGAAGCAAGAGAGCTAAATTTGAAAGTCAGACTGTTATTTATGATAAGGAAGGAATGAATTTACCGATCAAATTAAAAGATATAATTTGGTTGTACGATTTACCATCTGGACATGACACAAAAAACTTACTAAAAAATAAAAGTAGAATTGACGGTTTATCTCAAACTTTAAAAAATACTTACGATTCTTTAGTTGCTAAAAATATAATTCTTAAATCAAACGGAAAAGAAATGCTAAGTAGTGGTACTGGCAATTTTCCTTTCAACCCAGACGAGCAAGAAAAAGCGAAACAGAAATGGAATGAGGGTTACGGTGTTGGATTTGGTAGAAGTAGAGTTTACATGACTGCTGCAAATGTAACATGGAAATCGTTACATATTGCTTTGCGAGATTTAGGTTTAGATGAAAGCACAAAGGTTGACGGAAATATAATTTACACAGCTTTACACATTCCGAAAGACATTCTTAGTTTAGAGGCTAAGAAAACGACATACAACAACTTTAAGGAGTCAATGACATCGTATATTCAGAATGATATACAAGCAATGTTGAATGACTTAACAGAATCATTTAATATTCTGATTGAGGATGGATTTGAATTAGTTGGTAATTACGATCATTTACCGGTAATGCAGTTCTTAGAGAAGCAAAAGTATGATGCTGTTAATTCACGAGCAGTAGCTTTGACGAATTTAAGAAAATCAGGAATACCTGATGAATTAGCATTGGATTTGGTTGGTTTACCAAAAAACACTAAATTAGAACCTTTACAACAAACAAATGAGAAACAAGGAGAAACACAGCAAACAGAGGAAAACAATCAGCAAGAAGAAACTGAATAAGATGATTAAAGATAAAAATGCTTTAATTGACGGAAAACAAATTGTTAGAAAAATTAAAAATGGATAGCCATGAAAGTAAAATTTCCAGATACAGTAAAGACGAAAGCAGAAAAATTTGATTGGTTACACGAAAACCATGACGATATTCTATATGCTAAGAAAAACGAATTAAAAGAGGTTGATATTTCTGGAGGATTTGATTTTATTGATAGTGGGAAAAGTGTTGCTGAAAAAGGAGAGTTTAAAGGTAAGGAGGCTGGTGTTTTAGAAGTTAAGGTAATTATCAATACAACAAATATTCGTGACAGTCACAAAGACGTGCATTTTCCAGGGATCTGGAATAAGACTTTAAAAGAGAATAAAAGATTAAAGCATGTTCAGGAGCATGCAATGACTTTTGATAAAATTATTGCTGATAAAGACGATTTGAAAGCGTATGTAGAAACGTTTATATGGAAGGAGTTAGGTTTTGATTTTAGCGGAAAAACAGAAGCACTTGTTTTTGAAAGTAAAGTACGTGAAAGCAGAAATGCTAATATGTATAAGGAATATAAAGACGGAAACGTAGATAATCATAGTGTATCTATGATTTATGTAAAAATAAAATTTGCAATGGACTCTGATGAATCAGAACATAAAGCCTATAAAGCTACTTATGACGAATACATCGATGAAATAGCAAACAAAGAAGTGGTTGAAAAAGACGGTTATTTTTGGGCAGTCTTTGAAGCCAAAGCAAGAGAGGGAAGCGCAGTAGTTGACGGAAGTAATTTCGTTACTCCAACTTTATCGAGCCGTGAAAAGCACTCGGAAGAATCAGGGCGTAGCAAAGCCGAAGAAAATTCACTTAGCAACGACAACCAAGCATACCTAAACGCAGTAAAAGAAATATTAACTTAATTAAATTTATCATGCCAGAAAATTTAAACGAACAAGTTGAAGCGATCAAAACAGGCTTAGAAAAAAAGTTTGACGGATTGACGGATAAACTTGAAGCAATGAAGAAAGAGCAAGTTTCGGTTGCTCAATTGGACAAAATTCATGACGAGATCAAAGCGCAAGGCGAGGAGATCACTGAATTTAAAGAGGCTCAAGATAGTGCAAAAGGAAAATTTTTCCATGAGCAATTGAAGTCTTTTTTAACCGCTAACAAAGATAAGTTAGCCGAAGCCTACAAAGCAGGTAGGGGTATTATGGAATTTATTCCAGATCACGAAGAAATTGACAAAGCAGCAGGAGATGTGTTGCGTGCAAATGGTTTGATTGGATCTGTTCCTGCATGGAACGATGTTTCATTACCAAATGTAATGTTGAGAAATGATAATCCGATGTTGACTTATGCGAATAATTATCGCACTAATTCAGCAAGTCAACCTTATTCTGAAATCACAGGTCACGAAGGAGAAGCAGCAGCAGTTGCGGAAGGTGGTGTTAAGCCTCAAGTTGACTTTGATTGGATTACTAACTATGCAACTCCTTACAAGGTGGCAGCATGGGAAAGTTTATCAGAAGAAGTTGTGCAAGACATTCCGAGAATGATGGCTACGGCTAAAGATTTCTTGAAACAAAAGCACGATTTGAAAAAAGTTGATTTGGTTTATTTTGGAACAGGTGTATCACCTAACCCAGAGGGAGCAACAGTTACCGCTGGAGCATACGTGCCAACAGCAGCTTTAACAGGTAAATTAGCAACTGGAACTGCAAACATCATGGATGTTATTAATGCCGGTATCCTTTCTGTTTATTTGAATGTACCTATCACGGATGGAGTGCCTTTCAAACCGAATTTAGTTATGATGAACCCAGCCGACTTTACATTACAGTTTGTAATGGCAAAAGACGGACAAGGACATCCATTGTACCCACAAGCAGCAATGTTTAATAAGGTTACAATTGGAGGCGTTACGATAGTGCCTTGGATCAAAATTCCAGCAGGTAAGATTTTCATAGCAGATATGAAAAAATACAACCTTGGAAATTACATACCTTATTTCATTAAAATTGGATGGGTTAACGACCAATTGATTCACAACATGTTTACCATTGTTGGAGAGTCAAGATTTTTCTCCTATGTTAAATCACAGGATGTAAATGCATTTTTGTATGACGATATTGCAACGATTGTTGCTGATATTGAACTACCTTAATCTTTAAAGTTATTTTATTATGACTAAGAGAAAAAAAGGAGCGATAGCCGGGCCGAAAGTTTCGACTTCAAGTCCGTGGAAAAACCCTTTAAAGGCTAAGCCTAAGAAAAAGGAAAGCACCAAAAAAGACGGAGAATAATTTATTATTATGATAATTAAAACCACAGATTTTGTTTTAGATGCGTACATCCCGAATAGGGATGACGCACCTAATTCAGATATAATTGGGAACGAACCAGAATTACAGGGTTTCATTGATGTTCACGAAAAAGAGGTTTTAGTTCAGTTATTAGGTTTCAACTTATATACTGAATTAATGGATCAATTTGACGTTAATGGGGATTGGAATATAGTAGTTGATCAAAAATGGAAGGATTTAGTTGACGGCAAGGATGCTTATAGAGGAATGAAAGATTTACTCGTTGGGTATGTTTTTTATAAGTTTATAGAATCTGACGACAGTCATTATTCTACCATTGGAGTTCAAAAGGAAAATTCTGAAAATGCAGAAAGGTTTGATAGCAGGCCAAAAGCAGTTCAATTATATAGAAAATTTTACGAGCAAGCAATTGGAGGATTTTACCAAGATCAATCATATATTAAACCAAGTATTTGGGGAAATCTAAATGTTGTGATGTGGAGTGGTGGTTACGGATCTAATTTTATCAGTTTATACGAATACCTTAGTATGAATAGTATAGACTTTACAGATTGGATGCCAACAAACTTTAAAAATATTAATAATTTTGATGTGTAATGCTTAGGAAATTAACTGAAATATTCGATCAATTACCTATAATGACGATAAATGGAAAGGAATACAAACCTGTATTTGATTTTGGAACAAAGGAGCAATTAGTTGCTAATTTAAGTTTGAGAAGAAAAGCAGGAGAAAGGTATTACCCTTTGATTTATCTTGAAACTCCAATTGAGGAGAGTAGGAATGTTGAGTTGAGATTGATTTTAGCTACAATGAATAAGCGAACTGACATGCGTAATGTTGATAGGTTAAAATGGACTTTTGAAGATACATTAGAACCTTTACGAGATAACGTAGTTCACGCATTAATAAGAAGCGGTATTTTTAGACGAAATGAAGATACTCCTGATAGAAATTATAAAGGAGAGAAACATTTTAATTATCATTTAACTCCTGATATTTGGGATGCTATTGTTTACGAAACCTCATTTAGATATGAGGATAATTGTGAAGTTAAAAAGATTTATTTTAAAAATTAATTTTATAAAAGATGAACGAACACTATAATGATATTTGCTCTGGAGGATCACAAGATTACCTAAACACAGGCGCAAAGGATCAATGTTTAGAGGCCGTAACGGTTTTACTTGTCTTAGCTAAAGAGGAATTTAGATTTGACACCATAGCGGACTTCAAGGATAAAACTAAATGGGATGCAGCAATTGCATCAAGAGATTTAGTGCCTTTATACGAACTATACGAGCTTACACCTGCAAACACAGACGAAACGTTCTATGAAAATAGAAATTTCAGAAAGCGAACAGGTAGAGCCGTAAAAATAACAACAGCCGAAGCGTACACTTCTATCTGTTCTCACAATGCAATGGTTTCTTATGCTCAAAGTACCGAGTACACGAGATTATTTGAGGTGACAGAAGATGGAGATGTAATGGGCGTTTATGATGATGATTTAACGAAAATCAAAGGTCAAAAAATTAAGGACTTTACCGTTGGAATTAGACAACCAGCAACAACAGAAAAACCGCCAACCTCTCCGATTACGATGACTTATGCGGATTATAGAGAGTTTGAACAGGGAGCTGTAATTGCGACACCTGATTTTGATCCAGTAATGGACTTATACGGAATCTTTGATGTTAAGTTTAACGTTATTTCTGCAAGTGCAACAACAGTTGTGTTTACCGCAACTTCTGGTTGTAAATCAGAAAATTACGGAGATTTAGATTTAGCAACGTTGAAGTTGTTCGAAGCTGACGGTGTAACAGATCAATCAGCCGTATTTACTTACGATTCAGTTACTATGCAGTACACTGCAACAGGAACAGGATTTGTAACAGGTGTTTTATCTACTGACGGAGTTCAGACTGATTCAACAACTGGAGAAATGTACGAAGGATCTGATATTGTTACAATAGTATAATTAAAAATACCTCCTGCTAGTTCAGGAGGTATTTTTTAACAAATAATTTGACATAGGTAAAAATGAGCGATATTTTAAAGGATTTACAAAAAGTAAAGAGTATATTTGAAAAGCATAATTTAACTCCAGTTACATTGTATGCAAAGAGGAAAGGTGTGACGAGGCAAACAGTAAATAATTGGGTTAAAAATAATAAGGTTGCTTTTGTTAAATTTGGATTTACAACATTTATAATTGATAAATAATGGATATCTACCAACTAAATAATAATATCAGAGTAGGATTAACTTACAGGAAATTGGAGTTGGAGATATTTAGATGGATGAAAGTGAAGTTGGTAGATATTTTATTGCAGTTCCAAAAAGATCAATTATTTATGTTTTCAGAGGGAGCAGATGGACAAGATTTAGGTTTTTACACACACGGTAAAGATAAACCATCCAGAAGATCAGCAGGCGAACCGTTTGACATGGTTTTTACTGGGAAGCTTAAAAGTTCTTTAGGTGTTAAAGTAACAACAAAATATATTGAATTTACGTATAATAAAGCGCATGTTTTTCAGATACAGAGCAAAGATGTTTTTTTAACAAATGATTGGTTTGGATTATCTCCGAGAAGTATGCAAATACTGGTTGACAATTATTTAAAATCTCAATCAGCTTATTTAACAAAGAAAAAAATACTTACAGGAAAATGGTAATAACTTTAAAAGAAATATTAATCGTTGATCTATATAATTCAATTGAAAATAATGATCCGTCAATTATTGACAAGGATTTGAAGTATGAAGATTTTGAAGATTTAGTCGATGAATACATGGAATTGCAAAAAGGGGATTTAACTATCATTGAATTAAGAAAAAAAAGCATTGAAGATAGGATAAAAATAACCGCAGCATGCTTATTGTATCTTGAGAGAAATTTAATGGATGAAGAAATAATGCAAGTTCTTAGAGATAATAAATGGAAAATTGACAAAGATAACTATCCATTTGATATTGAAAATATCGCAAAAGGTTTAGAGAAATTAAGAAATAAAGCAAACAGATTAGATCCAGAGAAAAAGAAAAAGAAAAAAATTGATAAAGCAGTTTCAATTTACGATATTTTGGCGAGTATGAGTTCAAACCTTGACGGTGTTTATCTTGATCCGAGAATTGTAGTTGTACCAGAATTTATATCATACAGAAAAGCGTTAGACAGAAAAGCAGAGCAGTACGAGAAACTAAAAGCTAAGTAGTATGGCAGATAATAGAGTAACAGGACAAGACTTATTTAATCAGGCTTCAATTGATGCAGCTTATAGTAGGTTTAAGAAATATAATGCGGATGCAAAAAGGCAGGTTGATGCGCTAAAAAATAGTATCATCCAGCTAAATACTGCTTTGAAATCAGGACAAGCAAATTCTTATAGCCAGAAAATGCGTGCTATGGAAAAGGCTATGAAGCAAATGCATAAAACGAATAAAAAGCTTCGAACCGAACTTGAAAAGTCTAATACATCAATAAAAAAACAAGGATTACAAGTAGATAAACTTAAACTCAAATTAAAAGGATTAGCACTTCAACAAACCAAAACAACTAAAACAACAAAAGGTTTTGGTTTAAGTATGGGTAGCCTATTAAGAGGAGCAGGTATTTTTGGAGTTATTGAGGGGTTAAGATTATTGGTTACTGAAACTTACAGAACTGCAAAAGGATTGGATTCAATGAACCTTACAATGAGTAAGGCAACTGATTCAAGTTATGAGTTTGCAAGATCAATAGAATTTGTTTCAAGGATATCAAATGCTTATGGGGTTGAATTATTAGAAACTTCTAAAAAATATGCAACATTCAGAGCATCGGCCAAACAATCAAACTTTACTGTAAAAGAAACCATTGATGTTTTTGAAACTTTCGCAAATGCATCCGCTAACTTAGGTTTAAGCCAAGAGGGAACAAATAGAATTTTCTTAGCACTTGAGCAAATGATGTCTAAAGGAAAAGTTAGCTCGGAAGAATTACGTAGGCAGTTAGGGGAAATATTACCTGGATCTTTGGCAATTATGGCGAAGTCTATGGGGAAATCAAATGCTGAATTAGAAAAAATGCTGAAAGCTGGTAAAGTAATGACGGCAGATGTATTGCCTGGATTTGCCAGAGAAGTCGAAAGAACATTCTCTTTAGAAAACGGAAAAAGAGTTGAAACTATTGCAGCAAACCAAGCGAGGTTAACGAATGAATGGGTTAGATTTGTTGATATTGTCGCTTCAAAAGGAGGTTTCGTTTATGAAACTATTGTGTCATTATTTCAAGGAACTGCAAGCGGATTAAAAGAAGTTTCAAAATGGTTAGACGCAATGTCAAGTAACGATGTTCAAGGAGGTTTGGCTGCCGTTGTTGGAACAATAAAAGAAATTCCAAATGTAATAAAAGACATTAAAGATGCTTTAATTGATGCATTTGAAAACTCGCCAGGCGGAGCATTAGCTACTTGGATATTTGGATCATTAAAAGAGGATGTCGAAGCAACCGCAGCGATTGACAGATCAAAGAAATTTGCGAAAGAATTAACATCAACAGTAGATGCAGTTAAGGAGGCTTATTCTGATTTATTAGAAAAAACTGGAGGAGAAAAAAATGAACAATTCTTAATCGGATTAGGTGGTAAAAGTATTGAGCAATTAAATGCTTATTATGATGCTTTTACAGGTATGCTTAGAGATATTGAAGTAGAGGAGCAAAAATTAATAGAAGATACTGGCGATGGAAAAAAAGGAAAACGACCTCTTGCAGAATATCTTGATCCGCCAACAGTAGAAGAAACACTGGCAAAATGGAAAAAATATATGTCAGGTGTTGTTGGTGCATTAGGAAAAACATTTGATGTTGAACTTGGTAAATTTGAAGAAACATTCGATCCAGAGGATATGACTCCAACAGGAACGCCTGGGGATGATGATGAAAATAGGAGGTTGCTTGCAAAGAAGTATAAAGTTTATCTGGAAATGGCTCAATCATTTACAGATTCAATGTTTGATATAGCAGATGCTTTGCATGAAAAGAAAATGCAACAATTAGAGGAAGAGCAAGCTGCATCAGATAAGTATTATGATGATAAAATAAAACTTGCTGGGGATGATCTTGATTTAGTTGAAAAATTAAATATAAGGAAAAACGAAGCAGATGAACGATTAGAACAGAAACGTAAGAA
>JBDLJL010000186.1:0-9836 GCA_039714415.1 Bacteroidota bacterium | reverse complement strand
CATTTTTAAGCAATTGTGGTTTATCATGTCGCCACCACATTACCTGGGTATTTTCCTTTTTCAATCCGGCACTTGCAACTTCATCCCAGCCCATAACTTTTTTCCCCATATTTTGAATGGAATCAGCCATTCGCTTCAGAAAATAGTGTTCAACCCCCAGAAGGTCTTCCAGCCCTTCTCTTCTCATCAAGTCCTGGACTTCGGGAAACGTTAACCATTGTTGATTGCCATAATTAACCTCATCGCCACCGATATGGATGTATTGCGATGGAAATAATTGGGCTACTTCTTTTAAAATGTCAGTTAAAAACTGATAAGTTTCCTCTTTTGCGGGATGAAAGGTAAAATCCGGAAATTTTTCCGATCCGCCACCATTAAATTCAGGATAAGCCCTGTTGGCAGCTGTAGCATGCCCAGGCATATCAATTTCCGGTATGACTTCAATAAACCGGTCAGTGGCATACTTTATAATCTCTTTAATTTCTTTTTGAGTATAAAACTTTACAGGTGCCTCACGATCCCACTTCGAACCTTTCCCCCCTACTTTTGCCAGCAACGGATATTTTTTTATTTCAATACGCCATGCCGGTTCGTCGGTAAGATGCCAGTGAAATTTATTCAGTTTCTGAAGTGCCATCATATCAAGAATTTTCTTTACTTCATCCATCCCGAAAAAGTGCCTCGACTCATCGAGCATCAACCCACGCCATGAATAACGGGGCTGATCCTCTATTTCACAACACGGGATAGTTGTTTTGTCCTTCTGTTGTGCATTTATCATTAACTGGATAAGCGATTGTAATCCGTAAAAAGCCCCTTTCGGATTTACCGCTTCAACTGTAATTTCATCCCGGGTTATTTTTAACCGATATGATTCTTTTGAGTCGGGTTGATTTGATTTAACCAACCTGATTTGAGCATTTTTTCTCATTTTCCGGCATTTAACTTCGGTATGCTTTTTTACCTGCTCCGAAAACACCGGGATTAAACCTTCAAACTCATCAGCTTCAGTTAAGATGGTAATGTGATTAGACAGCAAAAATTGCCCTTTCTGCATTTTATACTTGTTAGGAAGTGGAATAATTGAAATATCTTTATCCTGTCCATTAACAGGCAACATCGCACATATAGCGAAAAAAATCAATAAAAAAAGTTTAGTAATTTTCATTGGAAATATTTTTTAAGTCGTTAATAAACTAGTTGTATAAGTTCTATTTATCCCAACCTGGACAAGCTAGAAATGCTTTGACGCAGATTAACGCAGATATTTATGATTAAAAAATAGCGTTTTTTTTTCAACAACTACGTTGTTGAAAAATCATAAAAATCAGTGTAGATCTGCGTCAAAAAATATTACTATTAATTTTCTGCCAAATAAAACAACAAAATAAAAATTAAGGTACTAAATATCAGCCTCCTTCGTTTATTCCAAATGATAAACTTCCTCCATATCGGCCCACCATTCACCATTTTTTGCAAACGGGACAGGTTCCTGGCAGGGATCCGTTAATTTCCACCATGCCTGGATTGTCGAATCGGCTGCAAGCTTATTCATATCTTCCTCCCAATCAGCACCTATATATTCAAAGTAGCTAAACAGGTAGCCATCTCTGTAAAAAATAGAGTAGTTCTGTATGTTACACTCTTTCAATTTATTATTTACACCCTCCCAGGGATTGGCATGAAGCTCTTTGTACAAATCCAGTTTTTCAGGTTTTAACTTTATCACAGAACCTTTCCGTACAAGCTTTACGGTTGATTCGCCCGATTTGTTTTTATTATTTAAACTGCATCCCGAAAGGGTTAATATTATCGCAAAGATGAAAATTGCTGTTCTCATTTTTAGTATTTTTTTATTTTTTTGAATAAACTTCAATTACCTTTTAAATCAATATTTGATATGGGGTCTGCAACCAAAACAGGTGCATTAAAAATCCCAATGTTCGATAAAGTTAGGCAAGGAGCATCAGTTTTAAGTGTAAGCCTGCCTTTTGCTGTTTTCAAATCATTGAAACGTAAAATCCGTTTGTAACCAACTGTAGTCCCTTTGCACACTTCTCTATACGTTCCATTTTCCTCTATTTCAAATAAAAATTCGTAGTAATACCATTGTTTTAAATAAATTATTCACTTTTCCCTGCCTCAATTCTCTTAAAAAAGAATCCATAGGCCGATGTTGCCAGCAGCGGAATAACAACAACCAGCAAGGATGCCTGCAAACTAAAATAGTCGGCAATTACTCCAAACAATAAAGGTATAAAAAACCCGCCCGAAATAGCCATAATCACAAAAGAAGACGCCTCGTTTGTATGCTCTCCCAGTCCTTTTGTAGCAAGGGCAAAAATTGAAGCAAACATAATTGAGATAAAAAAACCAATGGCTGTAATTGCATAAATTCCAAGCTTACCACCTGTTATCATTGAAGTTATTACAAGAAAAGCAGCAATTAAGGCAAATAAACCTAAAATTCTAGCCGGGTCAATTTTTGTCATTGCCCAGGCACCTAACAAGCGTCCAGCCATTAATCCATAAAAAATAATGGCTGACAATCGTACAGCCTCAGCATTCCCTATTTGACCAACCTCTTTAAAATAGGGTGTCATTAATTGGTATAAAATTGCTTCGGCGCCCATGTAAAAAAACATGATGATAAGACCTATTACAAAATGGCGATATTTAAATGCGCCCCCTGCTTTTAACTTAATAGCCCCCTCGGTTTTAACATCATTCGGGTTAGCTGGCAATTTTGCAAGAGATACAAATAATGCCAAAAGGAAAAACACCCCTGCAATGACCATGTAAAATATTTTTATCCCTCCGAAAACATTACTTTCAAACAATTCGAGCATAAACCAGCCACCAATCGGGGCTGTTAAAGCAGCACCTATTGCACCTACCCCCTGGGCAAAATTAATACGGGCTTCCCTGTTTTTAGGATTCCCCAATATGCCTATGTACGGATTACAAACTGTTTGAAGAATAGTTACCCCGGCAAATAGTACAAACAACCCAACAAGAAAAACATTATAACTTTTAATAACAGATGCCGGATAAAATATCAATAAGCCAAGTCCGGCAATAACCGCCCCCAACGACATTGCTTTTTGAGTCCCAAACCTGCTGATAATTATTTTTGCAGGATACGACATCAGAAAAAATGCCAAAAACGATAAAGATGTCCCCAGGGCTATCTGAGTATTGGAGAGGTCAAAAGAATCCTGGAAAAATGTGGCCAACACATTAAACAGGTTCCAGATAAACCCCCACATAAAGAAAAGGATATAAACTAAAAATAATGGTAGCAGTTTTGGTTTAAGTTGATTTTTCATATTCTTAATTAATGGCTAAAGCCGGGTTTATTTTTCTATTTAACTATCACCGTCCTAAAGGACAGTGTAAAATAATCTTTAATCATTTTAAATTATAAATTTCTTTATTACACCATGCTTCAGCTTGGTGTGTACTACTTAACAATGAACTCTGGCTTTAGCCTTTAAAGACTTTAAATCCATATTTTGTTATAAACTCATTATATTCATCGTCCCAGGTTTTCTTTTTATGATGTTCTTCCTGATTTGCAATATAATTCTTAACTGTCCCGACCTGTGATTCACTAACACTTACTGCAAAATATTCTTTCTGCCAATTTAGTTTTAATCCACTCAAACCACTTTTATTAAACCAAAAAGAAGATTCACCTTTAATCAGTTGCATTACATTTTCAATTGTTTGATTATTCTTCAACCGGAAAAGACAATGAACATGATTGTTGTGTCCTCCAACAACTTCCATTAAAATTTCCTTTCCTAAAGCATTCTGATGAATATGTTCAAATAACGTTTGTCTTACATCCCTGGCAAGAATGGGTTGTCGGTTTTTTACTGTCCAAACTGCGTGTATCCATATTTTTACGTAAGACATATTATGATAATTAACGGCTAAAGCCTGATTCGTATTTTATTCATCACCACCGCCCTAAAGGACGGTGTAAAACAATTTTTAATCATTTTTCACTTTAAATTTCTTTATTACACCATGCTTCAACTTGGTGTGTACTACTTAACAATGAACTTCGGCTTTAACCTTTAAGTTGTACTACTGGTTTTGTGTTTTTTATTTCTTCTATTCTTAATTAATGGCTAAAGCCGGGTTTATTTTTCTATTTAACTATCACCGTCCTAAAGGACGGTGTAAAATAACTTCTATTCCTTAAAATACCGCCATTTGCTCTATCTTTTTTTCTGAACAAACCCGGATATTTTAATATTTAGTTCCGGATTATTATTTCTAAATTCTTCTACCTGCTTATAATTCCCAGCATCAAATTTGGCTTCCTTAAAATGCCACTTTTTATCCAGGCGCTGGTATTTATCTTCGCATATATCATTAAACAGGTTTAACTCCCATTCAGTAAATAAATCTATATATTCATTTTTAATTATTTGAGCTATCGTATCCAAATTTTCAGAACTATCGGTTGCTCCCGGTATAATAGGTGTCCTAAATTGCAATTCCAGGCCACCGTTAGTTAATTTATAAGACTTTATCCATTCCAATGATTCAAAGATACGAGAAATTCCCTGTCCGGTCTGCTTTTGGGCAGCTTCTTCATCCATCACTTTAAAGTCGAAGAAAACAAGGTCGGTATATGGGATAATCGATTCCAGTGCTTCCTTTGAAATAAACCCTGAAGTATCGAAAGCTGTATGGATTCCTTCATCACGACATTTTTTAAAAAGCTGGCTTACAAATTCAGGTGCAACTCCGGGTTCACCCCCGGTTACAGTAATTCCACCACCCGATGCATCCAGGAAAGGTTTGTCTTTTACAATCCGGTCAAAAATTTCTGAAACCGTATAATCTTCGCCTATCTTTTCTATGGCTTTAGCAGGACAGGCTTCAACGCAAGTATAACAACCAACACACTTATCTCTATCTACTTCTATTCCCTTTTCACTTTGTGAAAGAGCCGATTGTGGGCATGATTCAACACAGTTTAAACAACCAATACATTTTGATTGAAACCACCATATTTCCTTTTTTGGTGAAATACTTTCGGGATTATGACACCACTGGCAACTCAAAGGGCACCCCTTCATATAAATAACCGTTCGATACCCAGGCCCATTATGTGTATTTAACGACTCAATCTTAAATATCCTGCCCTTTGCCTCTTTATTTGCCTGTTGCATCACAAATTTTTATAATTCACACGCTCAATAAACTCTTTCTGAAAACGCTTATCCATGGTTACAAAATGGCTTGAATACCCGGTTACTTTTACATTTATGTCGTTATAAATTGGATTGTCATTATCATTCATTGCATCTTCAAGGATATCTAAATCAACCAGGTTAAAGTTTATTTGCACCCCGCCTTTTTTAAAGAACCCTGTTGAAAATGCATCCATAAGTTTATCTTTTTCAACACCTGCTTTAAAAAAATCCGGTGTCAGTTCTATCTGAAAAGAGCCGCCCTGGTATTTCGAGAAATCAAGTTTGGTAAAAGAATTTACCGTATTAGCAATACCGTTACTATTGCGCCCGTGCATAGGGTTCATTCCGTGAGCCAAGGGTTCTTTAGCCAAACGCCCGTCAGGTGTTGCACCCAACATTGGTCCGGCATAAGTATGTCCCATGTACTGAAACAGGGAAGGACGATAATTAAAGCCTTTATTGTTCCTTTTACTTTCCAGTACTTCCCTTACCTGTTCTGCAACCTGAATTGCCATTTGGTCTGCCCCGTCATGGTCATTCCCAAATTTCGGGTTATTCAGAAAATGCTGACGCATAAGCTCACGGCCTTCCCAATTTTCTTCCAGGGCTTCTTTCAATTCTGTTAAAGAGTATTGTTTTTTAGTGAACACCTGCTCTTTAATAGCGTACATAGAATCAGCCACATTGGGAACACCCAGCACATTTACCGAAGTATAATTATATCTTACGGCATTTTTATCGGTACAGTCCTTACCTTTTTCAATACAATCGTGCATACAAAAAGAGGTAACCATTTCTGGCCATACTTTTGCTTGCCAGTCGTAAGTAACATCTTTAAATTTAACCAATGCGTCTGCTGTCCGGTCAACTTCATGACAATACAAATCCCAAAACTGATTAAATGTTTCGGCCTTTGTTTCAATTGCACGTTCAATCGCCCTTTGCATGGGTTGAACAAGTACAAGACTGTTCACATCCTGATCGTTATATTCTGTTCCAACACCGCAATACCATTGGCAGCCGCTATAAGCAACATTCCAGGCATCTTCAGGTTTGTAACCACTGCGCACTTCACTGGCTTTTAACACATCATAATTTACCAGAATAGGAACACCACAACCATGTCGTGTTAAAATATCATTCGCGTATCGATAAAAATCTTTATCCATATCTTCGTGCCACATTACTCCCATGTGATTGATTCCTCCAACCAAATCATAAGCTTCAAGGCATACCCAACTCATTTCGTTAGTTGCATCCGATAAGTCTTGCAATCTTCCGCCCAGAGCAGTGTAACTACCGTATTTAATATACATTTCCCCCACCAGTTCGCGGGCCATTTGCCGGGTAATTTTTCCTTCTGAAATATCTTTTTCATAAAAAGGCTGAAGAAGTAAATCTGTCCTTCCATACCCGTTCCCATGCCCATGCATACGTTCAGTTACCTGAAAAAGCCATATCCACTGAACAGCTTCATGGAACGTTTGCGGAGCGCGTACTGCCAGGTTATCACAAACTTCTGCAATAGACAAATAAAGATCAATTTGTTTGGAATCAGATGACTTACTTGCCTTATTGCGGGCTTCATCAGCATGGCGTTTTATAAAACGCTGAATTGAAAGGGCGATCATTTCAGAGCCCTTTAGATAGTCAACCTGTTCGGTTTTACCTTCTTTCTCAAATTTTGCAATATTTTTTCGAACCTTGTCTAATAAACCGTTCCAACCTAAACTTAAGCCAATACTTAAATCAGGTGTAGTATGTGTGAAACTGATTCCACCAGCACCCAGTTCACGGGCTTCAAAACCTGCATTACGCTGCACATCAGGATATTGAAAATATCTAGCTTCGTCTAGCTGCCAATGAAATTCACCAACAATCAGTTCATTTTCATAAACTTCAGCCGGACTGTTATCGATAAAAAAAGCATAATCTTCTGCCCAATTTAAAGGGGTGTATTCAAATTTGCCTTTTTTTGAAGGCATTTCGTCAGTCTTTGGGAAAGGAACACCAATATCAATCCTGGCATTGTGGTCGCCAATACCAATCCTTTTGTCAATATCGCAGGCATGTTCACCGGTAGCAGGAGAAAATGAAGCAGCTTCACCCGACCAATGGTAAACCAAAAATTCTGCATTGTCTACATATATATCCCTTTTTTTATCGACTACCAGTTGTAACCTACGTTCGATAAGTGCCTGTATCCTGTTATCCGGTGTAAATTTTTTAATTACTTCGTTTTCTTTCATCTGTTTATTTTTTTAATTATTTCTATTGCCAGATGGAACCGCATGATGAAAAATAATCATTGTCGTGTGTTAATAACCTTTAGCTCACGAACACAATTAAAGTAATAATAGATTGTGAGTAATTATTTTTATCATACTTGTTTCATAATTGTTTGCTATATTTGACTAATTAAACTTTAACAAAACTTTATTATCATCAAAGTAACACATTAACAAGGTAATATAAAATAAACGATGCTAACTTAATACTATACAATCTTAACTATTCTCTGCAAATACTAACTATTATGGCAATCGATTCATTTGAATGTAAAATTATTTCCGGGGGCTTTAATCATTGCGACAGCTCATGGAATAAAACCAGCAATGAACTTGATCAATGTTTTAAAATTTATAATCCGGTTAAGGGTGAGGCAATTATTAATGTGGATCATGAGGAATATCTCATTGAATCAGGGAGTGTCTATTTTATATCAGGCTTTGATATTATTTCTCAAAAATGCAACTCTTTTATGGATATTTACTGGTTACATTTTATACCGAAATCGTTATATTTAAGACAAATATTATCTAATTTTGAGCTTGTCCATGTTTGGGATAAAATGGATTTTCCATTTATGGGTAATTTCAACAAGTATATACAAAAAATATTCAGCAACGATAATTTCCTGGCATCAAAAATTTCAAGCCTGCCTTATTCATTCGAGGAAGCCAAAATACACAGCTATATATTAAACCTAATAGCCAATATTTTAAAAGATATTCCAGCAGAAAGCCTATCTGCACCTGGAGAGATTACAAAATTAGACTCCTCGATAAAATTTATGGATAACGAATTCAAAGACAACCCTTCGTTGAAAGAAATTGCTTTAAAATCGAACCTTGCACCAAATTATTTTCATCGTATATTTAAAAAAAGCTTTGGAGTAACACCTTTCAACTATATGCTCAGGTTACGTATGGAACATGCAATAAATCTGCTTACAACCACTAACAAAAGTGTTAAAGAGGTTGCTTTTGAATCTGGTTATGATAATGAATTCTACTTTTATCGCCAGTTCAAGAAGCATTATAAATACAGCCCCGGGAAATTAAAAAAAATGAGGCCGTTTTAATAACAATACTTCGTTAAAATTCAGACATCCTAACTTATCGGAATCTGTATTGTCATATTTTTCTTATTTTCATTAAACCAACTTTTGGTAATTAGTCATTAGTAACTGGTCATTAGATAATTGCAAGCAAATAAATGACCAATGACCAATGACTAATTTCTAATGACTTTATACGACAATATCAATTTACGAACACAAGCCTGTAATGTTCTGAAAATCAGATTATGGTTCAGGAGTTCTGAGATTGTTAATCAGTCAATTACACCCTTATACGAAAATAAACCAAATCACTGAATATTAAGCCAATACAAAAACACACCGAACTAGTAAATAAATTGAACAGTTTTAATGTATCAGAATACAAAGCTAATTTTTTGTTCCTGCTGACCACGCATTATTTTTGCCTGGTGGGTACCCGGTTTTAGTTGAGACATGAATCGTTTAAACCTATTTCCGTCATGTATTTTTGTCCCGTCCACTTCAAGCACTACATCATCTACTTTAAAACCAAATCCTGCCATACGGCTATTTTCCGGCACTTTCATCAGGATAAAACCTGTCAGGTCAAACATTCCGGTTGCAGATAAGTCAGTTCTTGTTTGCAGAGACCTTCCTTCGGCTCCCAAAACCGATATCGTCTTTAAAACCCGGGCTACATTAGGCTCAACTTTATCAGGTAAAATAATCTCAGGAGTTTTTGCCATTGCTTTTAACCGTTGTGACACAACACCATAACCTGAAGTTTCAAAATTCTCGAATCCTACACGCAGTGCCGGAGAATTCTCTGCTACCGTAAAATCACCATTTTCAGGATCAACAAATTTTGCATTACCGTAAAGGCTTAAACCGTCGTCTTCCGATACACCTTGCAGGTTAATGGCCGGCTCAACAGATGTAGCGTCAGGATTGTGAGCAAAATTGGCATTTCTTACACCGCCCCACAAAGCAGAGCTTGATGAACGATAACTTTTCCCCCAAAGGATATTATTTGTAAAAACATCGGCAACCGGCTTGGGATAAGGCACACGGCAATCGAAACTTTCATGTATTATTATATTGTTGGTAACAATTCGTTTGTAGCCTTCACGTGTTTTTAGCCCTCCCGAAAGGCACAGGTTATTATAAATTTCGAAGTTGGAAGAACCATCGTCAAGGTCGATATCCCAACCATGGTCGCACTGCATACGATTATTACGCAAAATAACCGTCTGGTAAGCGTCCCAGTATGGGCTGCCGGGGTACTTTTCTATCCAATA
>JBDLJL010000185.1:0-9860 GCA_039714415.1 Bacteroidota bacterium | reverse complement strand
TTTGGTTAAGTGATAATTTGATTAACAACCGATTGAACTTTAACTGGTATCCAAACGATAAATGGAAGTTTAATTTAGGATTACGAAACCGGATTTTTACCGGGGAAAGCGTAAAGCTAATTCCTGAATATGATCAATTATTATTGCAGTCAGAACAGGGTTGGATAGATTTGAGCCGCAATGTAATCAATGAGCAATCCGTTATTTTAAATAGTAGTATTGATCGTATTTATTTGCAATATGAAACCGGTAATTTTAGTGCAACAATAGGCAGGCAAAGAATTAACTGGGGTAAAAGTTTTGTTTGGAACCCAAATGATTTATTTAATGCCTATTCTTTTTTTGATTTCGATTATCCTGAAAAACCAGGTAGTGATGCTATTAGGTTACAATATTACACAGGAATGGCTTCTTCTATTGAATTAGCTGCTAAAATAAGTTCCTATAATGTTGATACTCTAAACTCTGACAAAGAAGACCAAAGAATGACACTTGGTGCACTTTGGCGATTTAATAAATGGAATTACGACTTTCAGTTGTTAACGGGAATATTTGAAGATAATGAATTTGCCATTGGTGTAGGGTGGTCCGGTGCAATAAAAAGTTTGGATTTCAAAGGTGAAATAACTTACCTGTATCCATTTAATAATTTGGTTAGTGTAAATGAACAGCTTATTGCTTCAGCATCCTTAGGCTATATGTTTCCAAACACCTTAAATTTGCAATTTGAATTTTTATATACTGATATTGCTTCTAATGGAATACAGGATTTTTACCAATATTATTATATGCCCTTGTCAGTAAAGACCCTGTCATTTACGGAATATAATCTGTTTGGGCAGGTGGGCTATCAAATAACTCCTTTGTTAACTGGAAATTTTGCAGGTATGTATTATCCTAAAATAAAAGGCTATTATATTGGCCCTTCATTTGATTATTCATTTACGGACAACTTATTCTCCTCAATTGTAATTCAAACATTCAGTGGTGAAACTCCGGATCCTGTAACCGGTGAATTGGTTCGTAACGATGCAACTTTTGCCTATTTGAGGTTGAAGTGGAGCTTCTAAACCACTTGGGTGTGAGAGCTTCTCCCTATTGGTAATTACCAGTAGGGCAGGTTACTCGATTGCACGCTGGTATTTTTCTATTATTATTAAAATTTTAGCTCTATTAATAGTTTAATCCAAAAGCCCAAAGTGGTATAACATTGAGATAACCAAATTCTATATCGTCTTTGACCACAAATGATTTGCTGTCTTTCTCTATTTGCTTTTGCTGTTTGTTTTTCCCGCCCACTTCAAACGTATAGTTATCAACAACAAAATCGGCTGTTTTTGAAGATATTACTTCATTATTTACTCGCATTTGATTAAAGAAGAAAGTTTCTCGTATATTTCCTACATTCGATTTATCACCAACCATATTAAAGATGATATTTGTATTATCCAAATATACTTTATCAATCTTTCCCAATCCACGAATACCTCTTGTTTCATTGCGTAATTGCCCAATAAGTCCTGCCTGCTCCATATATAGAAAATAATCGTCTAAAGAATTTCGACTCACTCTAATTATTTCTGCAATTTTGGTAAAATTAGGTTTAAACGGTACACTTTCAGCAATAATGGAAAGTAAACGTTTAAGTTTCCTACTTGTTCCCACATTTAAATTGGCGTATTGCGGAATGTCTGTTTCCAATGTTTGTACAATAATTTGCCCTAGACGTAAATCCATTTCATTTTCAAGCCCGAATGGGTAATATCCACGTTTCAAATAGTCATTAAACAACGGTAGCGGATGTTTTATATTCGCAAGTTTCACTTCGTTATTGGTGATCTGTTTTAACGAAAAAACTTCTATGTCATAATTATGAAAGAATTTTAAGTATTCGCGAAATGAAAGTCCTTGTAATTTATAGATTATGGCACGACGACTTAAATCGGCAGAACCTTTAAGAATGTCCAATACGGAAGAGCCTGTGAATACTACTTTTAAGGTAGGAAATGAATCGTAAATATTTTTCAATTCACGTGACCAATCTGCATATTTATGAATTTCATCAATAAACAAATATTCACCTGCATTCTTATAAAACTCATCAGCTAAATCAATAAGTCTGTTTTCGCTAAAATACATATCGTCTGCTGATACATACAATGTATTTTTACTGCTTAGATTTTGCTTAATATGTTGCAAAATCATTGTTGTTTTACCTACACCCCGAGCACCAATAATACCAATCATACGACTATCCCACGATACTTTTTCGTACAGATAACGCTTAAATGTTGTTGTCGTATTTTGCAAAAGCGTTTCAAATTTCTGATAAAGTGTTTTCATTGCTTTGATAAATTATTTTACAAATATATAACAACGCACAACAAAATCAGCAATTATTTAAAAAAGTGCACAATTGCAAGTGCAATACGCCTCATCAGTGGAAGCGATCCTGCGTAAGTAATCTGTATCGTTTTTTTACTTATTAATGACTGAGTAGTTACCATATTCCTACCTTTATGTCAGAGATTGCTTCAATTTTTTATTTTTAATAACCACACCAAAAAGCAGAACCAAACTTGCAACTATAAATGCCGGAATAAATGACGATTTGTTATTCATTTGCTCTGGAGATAGCGTTCCCCATATAAAGAAGCCGAGGTTGACAATAAAGCCAAATAGTAAGCTGTAAAGGGCTTGTTTTTTATATTGGTGAACATCCTTTTTTATCAGGGCAAGAAAACTTACCGGGGCAAAAATTACAATACTTGCAATCCCAACAACCATTAAATCTACAATTTTAGGTAGTACCAAAGCCATTACAAGAGCTGTTAATCCAAAAAATATGGAAATAAGTCTTATACTCCTATGCAATTTTTTGGTGTTTGGCTCTTCTTTCTTTTTTTTCCAGCCGGCAAAATCTTTTATTGCTGAAATGGATATTATGTTTAAAAAACTATCGCCTGATGACATTAATGCTGCCATTAATCCCACAACGGCAAAACCTAAAATAGCGGGTGCACTGTGTCTGTCCAGGAATAAATAAGCCACATCTTTTGAATCTATATCAGCGTCAAGTACTACTTTTAGGGTCATTCCTACAAGTGGAAATATTATATAAAAAGGTAACATTCCTAAACCGGAAAAAATGCTTACCCTTTTTGCTGTTCGTTCATCTTTGGCAGCCAATATCCTTTGCCAGATATCCATACGGATAAGGACAGAATGTGATAAAAACAGGGGCAAGGCAATTAAAAATGCAACTCCTTCAGCTGTTCCGTTTAGCATGTTGGATGGCAATTCGCTAAACCGCTGAAAGTGCTCTGTATCAATCCAAACACCTGGGATAAAAATAAAAACAATCATTAAAACAATAATTGCAAACTGAATAAGGTCGGTAATAATTACACCTGCCAAACCTGCAAATGCAGTATATACAATTACAATTATACTTGAAATAATTGCTGCCTCAACATACCCAATTTCAAAAGCAAATTTTAATAAGGATGCCATACCAACAAATTGTGCTGCCAGAAGGAAAAAGAATATAAATACATTGATTCCGGTCATTAATGATGAAAATATCCTTGAGTAACTGTCCGTTTCGTTTTTTGTATATTTACTGTTCAGGAATTGAGGGAAAGAGTATACTTTTTGTTCCCGACCAAGGGTGTTTATCTGCCCTGCAAAATGGGATAAAATAAAGAAACCAATTACGTAAGCAATACCAATACCAACGGCCGCAAAACCTGATTCGTATCCCATAGCCATTAGACCCATAGAGGTTCCGCCGCCTACAAATGTTGCAAGTGTTGTGGCAACCAAAGGAAAGGTTCTTGTATTTCTGTTATTTACCAAGTAGTTTTCCAGATCATCCGCTTTTACATGTTTAATCGTAAAATAAATAATCAGTAGTAGATAAATTATTAGCCAAAAAATAATCCAATTCATAATATCAAGTTTTATAAGTGTGTAAATATATAAAAAAATGTAAATTCATTATATTGGATATTATTTTATTTAGAGAGATTATAAATAGAGGATTACCTTTGTCGTTTTTATTAATATTTAGAGAATATACAAATGGATAAAAACAATAATAAAACGGTTATTATTTTAGAAAGTTCACGATCTGATGGAAATACCAGAAACGTAGTAGATCATATTATTTCTATATAATAGAGATATTGATTTAATTGATGATGAAATTCCTGATGAGGTAGATGAAATTATTAAGAAATTTGCTAATAAAATTGATAATGTGGTACGGGGCGTTCAAATTGGTTAATGTCCGGAAATTCCGAGTTATCATATTTTGATAAATCTGTATGAATGGAAATTTTTTGTTGCGGGTCACAATTCAATGGCATTGTGTTACAAGTTGCAATGGGGCAAACTCGCAACCTGTAACTCGCAACCTTTTTATGCCGAATTCCTACTTGCATTAATATTTCCATATAAAGATCGCCTGACTATTTTCTCATAAGTTGCTTTGTAACTAGAGTTTTGCTCAATTTTCTGCAAGGCGTATTGTTGAATTACTTGTAATGGTAATACAATTCTTTCTCTAATTTCAATTGAGCTACGTGTAACAGGTTCTTCTTCCATTAAAATATTGTAACCGGAAATAAGCAGCACCATTTCTTTTGATAATTCATATTCTTTGTATAGAATACTCCAAAAATCTTTATAATCCTTATCTTTCGAGATATAACTGGTAAGGGCAAAGTTCGATTTAGATAGTGACATCATACTGTTAAGTATTAAGGTTTTAAAGAAAGGTACTTTTCTGAACAATTCCTTTAAATCATTTAATTTACCTTCATTTACTAATGTCTGTATTGCCGTTCCAATACCAAAATAACCCGGAACATTTTGACTCAACTGGTTCCATGAACCAACAAAAGAAATAGCTCTTAAATCTTTTAATTCCAGTTTTTTCTTATTGCCTCTTTTGGCAGGCCTGCTTCCTATATTTGCCTGACCATAATACTTAAGTGTACTCTTGTTTTCAAGATATGGAATAAACATTTTGTGTTTTTTGAGCGCATCGTATTTCTCAAAACTTAAATTAGCTAAATCTTCAATAATTTGCCTTGATTTTTCTGAAACCTTATTTTCTTCTTTAAATATACTATTTGATAAACCTGCGGTAAGTAATTGTTCAAAATTGTACTCAAAGTGCTCTTTTGTTCCATATTTACTTGTTATGGTTTGGCCTTGAATAGTCAGTTGAATTTCATGATTGGCAATTTCCTGGCTTTGAGAAGCGTAAAACTGATGAGATTTACCTCCACCACGGGCAGGTGGTCCACCACGGCCATCAAAAAATAAGGCTTTGATATCATACTGGTTACAAACCGCTGATAATTTTTCTTTTGTTTCAAAAATTGACCAGTTTGCTCTCAGATATCCACCATCTTTGGTTCCATCCGAAAAACCAAGCATCATGGTTTGTTTATTCTGCCGCTGACTTACATGCGATCTGTATTCCGGTATATCAAAAAGACTCTGCATAATGCTTTCAGAGTTCCTCATGCCTTCCATTGATTCAAATAAAGGAATAATATCAAATGTTATTTCCTCTTTTCCCCATCCACACCATCTGAACAGTGCGTAGACAAATAATACTGAAAAAATATCTTCAGAATTACTAATAATATATCGGTTGCTGCCTTCTTCACCATTTTTATTCTGTATGGTTTTAAGTTGAGTGATTGTCTTAATGGTATCTTTTATAATATCTTCTTCAAAATCATCAGGTTCTAATATAACTTCATGATGCAGTAGTATCTCTATTACAGATTCATGGTCAAGTTCATAAATGTTTTCCTTAATAACACCATCTTCAATTAGTATGGCTTCAACTGTTTTTTTGTGAACACTATGGTCTTGCCTGATATCAAGGACTGCAAAATGATTTTTGAAAATGTTTACTTTATCGATAAAATTGTTTAATTCTTCAACGTATAGACTATTGTAATTATTTATTACGGTTTCTTTAACCTTATTTAGCTGATTTAAAATATATTTATAATCAACTATTTTTGTTGAATCAAACAATGTAGGATAGAGCTTTGTTCTTAGATCAGCAATAATACTTTCAACTTCCCGAAAGGTCATTTTTCCCTCTAAATCCTTAATGTCGTAATAGTAGCATTTCATTAATGACATGCGAAGTTCATCGGCAACAGCCATGGTTATATCCGAAGTAACAAAGGGGTTTCCGTCACGGTCACCACCCGGCCAGAATCCAAGTTTGATAATGTTGGTATTGTTAAACTCTATGTTTCCAATACTCTTCTTAATATAATTGTATAAATTACCTATGGCATCATAATAAACATTCCTAAGGAAATATATGATATTTTTTGCTTCATCAAAAGGTGTAGGTTTTTGTGAATTAATGAAGGATGTCATGCCCAGTTGTTGTAAGCTAAGATCAATATTATTTATATCATTTTTTGTGATATGTGATCGTAGCTTACTAATAATATCCAATACCGAAGGAGGATAAAACTGTGTAGGATGTGCAGTAAACACAATTCGGGCACTAAATGTAGAAAGTTTTTCAGCAATATTGTCCTGACTTTTTCGGCCTTCCACTAATTGAATAAAATCCTGGATTGATAATCGGTTGCCATCTCTCTGTATATCAGCAAAAGCAGCATCTTCTACACTGTCAAAAAGTACGATTTGTCTTTCAACATACTGAATTACCTGGAACATGAAATCAATTTGCTTTTCTTCAGTCTCACGCGAGGTATGTTTACTGAAAAATAGCTCAATAATTTCCTGTGGGTCTTTTCCGGAATCAAGTCCTTTTTTACATACCCTGTGTAATAATGGAATAAGCATACCTATATTACTGACCTTTCTAAAAGGAAGGTTTAGGAACAAGCTATTATATACATTAAACTTGTTTTTTACTTGTTTTTCAAACGCTGTTATGTTTGTGTTTTTAGTCATAATTTTTCTTTGTTTTTTAGTATGGTTTGCGCCTTCACCATTTGGTGTTGCCATAACCGTAGCTCAATATCTTTTGTACTACCTGTATAATAACTACCATCAGTACATTTTAATATGTACATATAGCCTTTCATTTTTTGTTTTTATTGTATTAATCTAAAAAGCTGTTCTGTATCAGCCATATCGGTTGTGTAGTATTTACTGGCAGAAGATTTAATTTTCAGTTGTCCGAAAAAATCGGACAACTCACTTCCTTCTTTTAATTCTCAAATGTAAACTAATTCTAAAAGGAAGGCAAAAAAATAACTTTAGAGCAGGTTAATACGATCTAAAGTTACTTTGTTTTACAATGATTTATGTTCTTTTACTAACTTCCGTACATTTCTATAATCTCCTGTTTCGTTTTGCCCAAAATGTCGTACTTTTTACCAACTTTAATAAATGCTTCCAGACCTTTATCCAAGTGATGCATTTCATGACCGGCAGATATTTGTGTCCTGATCCTTGCTTGTCCTTTTGGAACAACCGGGAAAAAGAAACCAATCGCATAAATTCCTTCGTCATATAAATCTTTTGAAATTTTTTGCGCTAATGATGCATTAAACAACATTACCGGAACAATAGGCGTATCACCCTCTTTTAGAACAAATCCTGCATCCAGTAAACCTTTGCGCCAGTAATTAGCATTTTTTTCCAGTTTATCTCTTCGTTCTGTGCTTTGTGAAAGAATATCAAATACTTTTAATACTCCTGAAACCACTACAGGTGCCATGGTATTTGAAAATAGGTAGGGCCTTGCTTTTTGTCGGCACATTTCCACAATTTCCTTCCTGCCGGAAACGCAGCCTCCAGAAGCGCCACCTAATGCTTTACCAAAGGTAGTGGTTATGATATCAATTTTGCCTACTACACCATATTGCTCATGTGTGCCGCGGCCTGTTTTACCAATAAACCCGCTTGAATGTGAATCATCAACAAAAAGTAATGCATCGTACTTTTCGCATAAAGTCACCATTTCGTCTAGTTTGGCTGTATCGCCATCCATTGAAAAAACTCCATCAGTAATAACCACCTTCATTCTTTTGTCAGCATGTAGCTGTAATTTACTTTCAAGGTGTTTCATATTTGAATGTTTGAAAGTATCCCGAACTGCCGGGCTTAACCTTATTCCATCTATTATTGAGGCATGTACCAAACGGTCAGAAATCATCACATCCTCGGCTGTTAGAATTGCCTCAAAAACTCCGGTATTGGCATCCATACATGAAGGAAAAAGTATGGTGTCTTCTGTCCCCAGGAATTGGGTAACTTTATTTTCCAATTCACGGTGAATATCCTGTGTGCCGCAGATAAAACGTACAGAAGACATTCCGTATCCGCGATGATCAAGACCTTCATGCGCCGCTTTTACAACATCCGGATGACTAGAAAGTCCCAGGTAATTGTTAGAGCACATATTTATGACATTCTTCAGTGAAGATCCAGTTGGAAATTCAACCTCAATATCTGCATCCTGAACAGAATGAATAAACCGTTCTTTTTTAAAAATTCCTGCATTTTCAATTTCCTTAAGTTCTTTTTGCAGGATGTCCTTTATTTGATTGCTGTATCCCATGATTTGTTTTTTAGGTTCTTGTTTTGTATAATTGGCTGATTACCAGCCGTAATCCCATAACTATTTTAGGCCATGTTGCATGTTGCAGGTTTTCGGATTACAAGTTTTTGCCTACTCACACCTGCAACCTGTAACTTGTAACCTGCAACAACATTTTGCAACTTGCTTAATTATTAAATTACCAATAAACATATCTATTTATTCAAAAATTCGGTAACCAATTCTGCTATTTTATCTACTGTATTGAAAGCTTCCGGTGTTGCCCTGTCATCAGGCAGGTTTATTTTGTATCTTGTTTCCAAGAATCTTTTTAAAGAAACCATTGAAAAAGAATCAACAATTCCACCTGAAATTAAGGGACTGTCAAATGATAATTCTTCATCTTCATCTTCAAGATATTCTTCAATTACATATTCCAGTATTACACTTTTTAAATCTTCCATAATGCTTATTTTAAGTTAATTAAATTGTTAAAATGCTGGTTGCGGGTTACAGGTTACAGGTTGCACGTATTAATTAACTCGTAACCCGTAACTCGCAAAAAAATATTGAAATGTTATTTCCTTTCCTAAAAGTTAGTTGTATATTTTATATCGAAAACACACAGAGCTTATTAAAATCGCATGATTGTTCTTTTATGTGGCCTCTAAAGGTTAAAATTTCAAGGCTTTCAATTTTTTCAAAGCTTGATTTTACTTTTGTAAATGAGTGTTTTGAAAAAATTGAGTAACGCAGAAATTTGGATATTTAGAGGTTACATTTACTCCTCATCTTCCAAAGTTGACGTATCCCCAATCTCCTCTCCCCATTCCTGTGCATGTAAAATCCTTCTCATAATTTTACCACTGCGTGTTTTTGGTAAGGATTGCACATATTCAATTTCCTGTGGCATTGCTAATGGTGAAAGCTTTTTACGGATAAAATTCATTATTTTAAGCTCCATTTCTTCGTTTGCTTCATTTCCCGGTTTTAATACTACAAAAGCTTTCACAACTTCCATGTTTACTTCATCCGGTTTCGCCACTACTGCTGATTCTGCTACAGCTTCATATTCAAGCAAGGCTGATTCAACTTCAAACGGACTAACCAAATGCCCGGCGGTGTTGATAACATCATCATCACGGCCAACAAACCAGTAGTAACCCTCATCATCTAATTTTGCTCTATCACCGGGTAAATACCAACCGTTTTCAAATTTTTCTTTATATACTTTTTCATTATTCCAATAGGTGCGCATCATTGCCGGCCATCCGGGTTTAAAAGCAATTAACCCGAT
>JBDLJL010000184.1:0-9918 GCA_039714415.1 Bacteroidota bacterium | reverse complement strand
TGTTCCTCGCGACTTGATCTAGCATGCTGTAGATGCTACGCAAAACTTAAAAACACTTGCGCGCCTTGAAAACTTTAAAGGGGAACTTGGCGATTTAACAATCAATATAAGTATTGACGAAAAAGCTAAAACACTTACCATTTCAGATAAAGGAATTGGTATGACAGAAGAAGAGATTGATAAATACATTAATCAAATAGCATTTTCAAGTGCTGAAGAGTTTTTGGATAAATACAAAGACAAAGCAGATGCTATTATTGGTCATTTTGGTTTAGGTTTTTACTCTTCATTCATGGTTTCTGAGAAGGTTGAGATCAGAACAAAATCACACCAGGAAGGTGCAAAGGCTGTAAAATGGGAATGTGATGGAAGCCCTGAGTTCAGCATTGAAGAGATTGAAAAGGAAGATGTAGGAACAGATATTGTCCTTCATATTGATGAAGAAAATAAAGAATTTCTGCAAAAAGCAAAAATCGATGAGCTTTTAAACAAATATTGCAAGTTCTTACCTGTTGAAATAGCTTTTGGTAAAAAAACGGAATGGAAAGACGGAAAAGAAGTTGATTTAGATGAGCTAAATGTCATCAATAACACAACTCCTGCCTGGGTAAAAAAACCAGCCGATCTTAAAAATGAGGATTATAATTCTTTTTATAAAGAGTTATATCCCATGACCATGGAAGATCCTTTATTTAACATTCATTTAAATGTAGATTACCCATTTAATTTAACAGGGATTTTATATTTCCCCAGAATTAAAACAAATTTTGAAATTCAAAAGAACAAAATTCAACTATATTCAAACCAGGTTTTTGTTACCGATTCTGTTGAAGGTATTGTTCCTGAATTTTTGACTTTGCTTCATGGTGTGATTGACTCACCCGACATTCCATTAAATGTATCAAGGAGTTACCTGCAAAGTGACAGTAATGTTAAGAAAATATCAAGCCACATTACCAAAAAAGTAGCTGACCGCCTTAATGAAATCTTCAAAAAAGAAAGAGAAGATTTTGAGAAAAAGTGGAAAGATTTGAGAATGTTTGTTGCATACGGGATGCTTTCTGAGCCGAAATTCTATGATAAAGCCGTAAAGTTTAATTTGTTTACCAATACCGATGGTAAAAACTTTACCTGGGATGAATACAAGGAAGTAGTTAAAGACAACCAAACAGATAAAGATAAAAACTTAATTTGCCTTTATACAAGTGATGCTGAAGGACAATTTACGTTCATAGAAGCGGCCAAAGCTAAAGGTTACGATGTTTTAGTAATGGATGGCCAGTTAGACTCCCACTTTATTAACCATTTGGAAACAAAGCTGGAAAACACTAAATTCACCAGGGTTGATGCTGATGTAATTGACAAATTAATTAGTAAAGAAGATGGTGCAGAATCAAAACTATCCGGTGAACAGGAAAAAGATTTAACTTCCGTTTTCAAAGGTCAACTACCAAAAGAAGCTAACTATATTGTTATGTTTGAGCCTTTAAGCGAAAATTCTAACCCGGTAATGGTTACCCAAAATGAATTCATGAGAAGGATGAAGGATATGTCAGCTCTTGGTGGCGGTGGAATGGGTTTTTATGGTGATTTACCTGACAGCTACAATTTGGTTGTTAATTCTAATCACCCATTAGTTGAGCAAATTGCAACTGATACGGATAAGTCTGTTAAAAAAGAAGTTTCGCCGATTAAAACAGAAATTAGTACCGTTGAAGGCGATAAAGCGGCTCTTGACAAATTAAAAGAGGGCAAAAAAGATGAAGAGATCCCGCAGGAAGAAAAGGATCAAATGGATGATTTGAACAAGAAATTGGACGAATTAAACAAGAAAAAAGATACGGTCCTTGAAAACTATGGTGGAGAGAACAAACTTATTAAACAACTGATTGATTTAGCTTTACTTTCTAACAACATGCTTAAAGGCGAAGCCCTAGATAAGTTTGTTAAAAGAAGTGTTGAATTGATTGAGAAATAATAAATCTGAATTTTAGAAATCTGAGATTAGATTTTATAAGTAAAAAAAGCCCTTTGGTTCATAAACCTTAGGGCTTTTTTTTTGAAGTTCAACAAGAAAATATTTCTTACTATTACAAAATCCCCAAATTCAATATCTCATCTAGGTTTCTTATTTTATAATCAGCAATATTAAATTTAGAGTCGTTAAAAATTGAAGGTTCCGGAATGGCAACTGTTTTCATTCCGGCTTTTTGAGCTGATTGTAATCCAAGGTAAGAATCCTCAATAGCAATACATTGGTCGGCAGAAACATTTAACTTTTTTGCAGTAGTTTGATATACAAAAGGTTCAGGTTTACCTGCAGGTTCAAACTCTGCTGAATGAATCACCTTAAAATAATGTTCAATATTAAGTTTTTTAATTACCGACTGAATCAGTTCCATTTTTGAAGAAGAGGCCAAACCAATAACCATGTCGTTTCTTTTAAAAAATCCCAACACCTCAAACAAGCCGGGCATAGCTTCACCGCTACCCTGAACAAGTTCATGCATTTTGGCAATAATTTCATCAACTATTTGCTGCACAGAGACTCCTTCCCATTGATACACCGAATACCAGTGCTTTACAACTTCATCTATTTTTCGCCCTTTCATATCCTGACACATTTCAAGTGTCATTGGAACTCCATATTTATTAAAAACCTCAATTTCTGCATCTTCCCAAAAAGGTTCAGAGTCAATAATAACCCCGTCCATATCAAAAATTACCGCTTTTATCATTACATTATGATTATTTAGAAATAGAAGCGCAATAATAATCCGGAATCAGTAGTAATATAATCTTGTTTAATATCCTCGACATTGAATTGGTTATTCTCAGATTTTAAATTCATATACTTTAGTCCTATCTCACCACCAAAACTAAAATGTTCCCCAAAAAAGAATTCTGCCCCAATAGCTGGCCCAATTGTTAATCTTTTCATTTTAGTTGTTTGTTTGGCACCAGTATTCCAATCATTATACTCATTTGAAATATTTGCATATTCGAATTTTATTCCTCCGTAAAAATTAGTTTTTCCCTTTTGGAACATACCAAAGACCCCAATTCCAACATGTATACTTTTATCTTTCAACTCTTCTTCTTTGTTATTTAGATAATTAAAACCTATTTCTGGTTCTAATCTAAAATGGTTTGTTGGTGAAATGGCCAATAAAATCTTATTAGCTGGAGTTGTACTTATATCCATTGTTATATCTGTCAATTTGAATTGTTCTATGTGCATTCCCAATCCAAATACTTTTAAATCTTTAGGGCTGTCAGAATTTTGCCCAAAAGTCAATGAGTTTGAAAAAAAAATCATAAACATAGCAATCAATGGAAGAATTTTCTTATTCATAACAATCTGTTTTTAAATTATTTATATATTATTATTTGTTTTTTGTTTTCTAATAGAGATCGCTTTGCTCCTTGTGATGACGTCTTTTTGGACAGCCCGATCTGTATGTTTATAAAAAAAGTACAAGATAATTCAATAATATTAAAATTTAACATTTATTAAGAGAACTTCAATAAATTTAACACGAAATACATTTATCTTTGCATCAACAAAAACAAGTAAAAGTTTTTTTCATAAAATCCCTCAATGAGGGTTTCATAACAAGTTTAGGTTAGTAATTAGGTTTAAAGTACAGGGCGGAGTGGTTACCGCCCTTTTTTTATGCCCATATATCAAACCTGTTTACTTTCCAAAAGATTTTCATGTAAACACTCCCAATAAACAGTAAGTCATCTTAAACAATGGTTCGGTAAACTTTGTCAAAGTTTGAGTTTGGGAAAAAACAACTCGCAGATAATAAGAAATATAAACAATTTGCCGCAACTTTGGCAAAGCTCAGGCATACAGGCAATTACATAAATGCAACGAACTATTACTTAAAATAATAGAATAAGTTAAAAGCAATAATGTAATGACAAACCTCCTGAACCAATTTTCATATTTGCAGAAGACACTTTGCTAAGTGGGTACTTAATAAAAGGTTCAAGTATGATGCCCCCTCTTTTTAATGGGACTTCATAACCAATGGACAGGTTTAACAAACTGGCAAAATCCATTCTACCAAAAGCATCGCTTCTTTCTTCACTTTGAAAATTCTCGACAGAATTGAATGTTTCGTAACTATTTGTTTGCGCATTAAATTCTGTATTTAAAACAATGGCATTACTTGAATAGATTCTCTTTTCGCTTACAAATAAGAGAGAAGATACACCAGTAGAAATAATAAACTTTTTTAATTTTAATTTAACATTTAACGGTATATCAATTCCCACAAACTCAATTCTTGATGTAGCAGTAGCGGGCTCACTAACTAAAGTTGTATTTGCATCATAGAAAGATGGGCTTGACGCAAAAACTTTATCTGATGTTCGGGAATAATTATAATCCAGTGATTGCTGGGCAATTAGCATTCCGGATGAAACACTTAACTTATCAGAAATATTATAAGATGCCGTAAAGCCACCTCCCAAATTCACATCACCTTCCGTACTTGACTGAGAATAAGAATACATTGATGCTACAGCTACAGCAAAGTCAAATTTAGAATTTCGTTCTTTTTTATCTATTACAAATTCATCTTCTAGTATTTCAACCTGCACTAATTGAGTTAAAGAGTTTTGTGATATACTATCAACAATAGCAACAGCTTTTCCCCTTATATTAGAATCATTTTTATTAATGGCAAGACTATTTTTTATAAGCTCATCTTCAATTATAAATCCATTAGTATCTTTAATATGTTTATCGCCCTCTTCTTTCTTTATTTTCTTTGAAACCTGGTATCTATCAATCAGTTTAGCATTTTCTTTTTGCTGAGTAATCAAATATCTATCTGTCTGTTTTGTATTTTCTTTTTGCTGCTTATTTATCGAATCCTCTTTTGTTTTTACAGTTATTTGAGAATTAATAATTGGTGAAGTTGTTTCAATAGAAGTTATCTGTTTTTCAACATCATCTTTGTTAAGGTAAAAAGTTGATACACCAAACAATAAAGCAACAGAAGCTGCCTTTGCAATATTCAGCCATATTACAGGTGTTCTCCTCTTACGCTTGAGTTGCATCTTAAGCTTTTCCCAATCATCAGGATTATATGGTTCCTTGTGATTGTTAAAAACATTCTTAATTTTTTCTGACAATATTTTATCAAATGATTTTTGCATACTCATTCTTATAATATTTTTCAAAGGCATCACGTAGCAAAGCCTTTGCCCTTGTAAGGTTTGATCTTGATGTTCCCGGGGCAATGTTTAACAAACCGGCAATTTCATTATGGTTATAACCTTCTATCTCGTATAAATTAAATGTTATCCTGTATTTTTCAGGCAATACATTAAGTAAAACCTGCAAATCCTCAATTTCAAATTTTTCTATTAAACCATAATCTATTAATTCAGTTTCAGTATTTTCAATATCAAGCAATTCATGGTGCTTTTTATTTTTCCTGTAATAGTCAATCGCAGTATTTATAATTATTCTTCGCAACCAGGCTTTAAATGGTTGACCCGTATTATATTTTGAAATATTCTCAAATACTTTAAGGAAGCTGTCATTAAGAACTTCTGCAGCTTCATCACGATTACGGGCATACCTCAGGCTTATGCTCATACCATAAGCATAGAACTGTTTATAAAGGGTTTCCTGAGATTTTAACCTGCCCCTTATACATGATTTTAAAAGCTTACTGCTTATTTCGTTCTGTTGGTCCGCCACAAAAAAAATCTAAAACAACAATATTACAAAGTTAATAATTCAGTTAATATGCCGAACCTTCATTTCCATTATAAGCATTTTTTCAGTATTCATACAAAATTTCTTCACCGGACACCCTTAGCAATACTTTATCGTTACCCACAATCTGTAGGTCTTTTATATCAAATGAAGTAGTTTTACTAATAACAGCATCACACACCTCTTTGTTATCCATTGAAAGTCGTAAAGTCCTTTGACAGGGATATGATTCCGCAACAGCGCCACTATCAATAAGTTTTACAAGCCAGGTACTCCCATCGCAACCACCTGCTTCATATGTTATCTTTAAACAATCCCCATCTATTACCATATTTTTAATTGAGAAAGGGTCATTTGGTGCATTTTTATATTCGTCCGGGCTAATAACAACATCTTGTTCACAATCTGAAATATTATCCCAAATAGTTCGATAATCAATAAACACTTTTTCGCATTCATTTTCTTCAATCTCAAAAGTGCCAAAAATATCTTTTAAGCACCCAGTTCCAATTTTTGGACGAATCTCAACTTTATAATAATGTTTGCCTGTTGAAATTTCTTTTGTGATGTTTTCCGGCTGTCCACATTCTTTAATAGTATCAGTTGGATTTTGTAAAGTACCAATGTTAAATCCGTCCAGATAAACAGTAACCGTTGACAAACAATTTATTATGTGATAATTGGCACCGAAAGTAACAAATCCGTATTCTTTTTTATCTACCCCCTTAATTGAATCAATTTCCACAATTTTCCCAACCATACAAATACTACCGAGATCATTTCTCTCATGATATTTAATTTCTACTTTTTTCCCCTCCTCTAAATCAATTTTGAACTCATCCAGGTTTATTGGCTCCAGTTTAGAAGAATCTGACAGTTGGATAATCCAGCCACATCCGTCAAGACCGGTAAAATTCTTTAATATACCTGTATGAAAATCATTACTTTTGTCCATCTCATATATATCGCAAGAATAATATATCATAAGCAAGAAACTTAACATCCCTATACCAGCCCACTTTAACAAAAGATTATTTTTCATTTCATTCTTTTTTATTTGTCAGTTATTAAATCCGTTTCCATGTTTCATTTTTATACGGCCCAAAAATTATGTGTTTCCTTTCCAGTTTAATTAACCCTACATAAGGCTTAATCCATATCTTTTCAATTAGGTAATCATTACAACAAAAAGCCTTACGTTCAATTAAGACCACGTTTGTATACATTTTATTATTGACCATAACATCCTGAAAACCTGAAACAAAGCTAGTGTCGACTTTATAATCCGGATTAACCCATCCGCTTTTCAATTCAAAAGGTATTTTATACAATTGATCAATCCTGTTAATTGATGGTTTAAATATTTTAACCGAATCGTCTTTTTGAAAAACATAAAATTTCTCCGAATCGGTTTTATAATCATATACCCAAATTGAACAAGAATCACCTGAGATTAAAGTATCGCCAATTATTGAGACAGTAAATGTATCTATCGTATTTTGCAGACTGTCATATCTCTCATATTTCCAAACGGTTCCCGTTGTATTCGGAAAATATTCCAGATTATTTTCAATTGGTGTTACCTCTGCTTCTTCACAGGAAAGTATGAACAGGATAACAATTGGTGCTATAAACAATATTTTTTTCATTTATTCATATTTAAGATAAGGTAAATTATGTTTCCCTTCAAACCTTTTAAATTCATCTATATAAAACTGATAATAAAACCCTTGTTCCTCAAAATTAGTATAAAAATAATCGAATGTATAGTAACAAATACAATCACAAAAATCATCGTTTAAAGTGTTTATCCTCATAATTAGCGTATCCCCGATAATTTCTGATTCTGTACCAAAGTCAATGCAACATGTTAAATTCAGTCCTGTAAATATTTTTAAAGTATCTGCCTGCCTGCTGAATATTATTGTATCAATTTCCAACTCATTACTAATCTCAGCAGATTTAAACAATCCATTGCAACCACCCAAATCTGTTTTTATGTAATCAAATGGATTATTACTTAACAAATTATTTTCAGGAATAAATTCTGTTACCGTTGTATCAAGTTGCTGTGAATATTTAAAATGGATCAAAAATGTGTTTCTTGAATAGGCATGCTCAGACTCAATTAAAGACAATTCGTAATCAACATTTTCTAAATTATCTATTGTAAATTCTAAGTCATGCGGACAATAGCAATATGTAAATGGCCCGTTATCAATAATCTCGATACTGATTTTATTATCGTTAAAATTCTTTCTCAGTGAAATAGAATCAGTTCCACAACAAAATTCTGTATTAACCAGTTTTATCAGCAATGTACCCCCTGGTTGTCCGATTAACCTGACTGAAGGTGCATTATTATCCATTAATTTAGTATTTGTATTGCAATCTGTAAAAGATATAGATGAAATATTAATTTTCTCATTAATGGACGGTTCGTTTTTATCACATCCCGTTACAAAAAGAACCATGGCCACTGCTATCAAAATAAGTTTTGTTTTCATAGTTTTATCTCTTTTATGTTAATATTCCACATAAAGCAACCTCTAAATATCCTAACTTCTTCGTTACTCTGATTTTTTAAGACATTCATTTACAGAAGTAAAATCAAGCCTAAAAAAATCAGAAAGCCTCGAATTTTGAATTTTTAGAGACCACCATAATTTATTCAAGCTAATCGAGCTTAAATTACATTTTTTGTTTCATATTTTCACTTCCTTGCCCACGCATTACTATTCACTATCATTAACACCCCAGGGATATTGTTTCCTTGTTACGCAAAATGAACCTTCATAATTATTCGCTAAATCAAGCTCAAATAATATTTCTTGTTGGTCTAATGCATAGGGTTCAATAAATTTAACCATATATATTTTTGCTTCAACACCGTTTAATTCAATATCTAAATCGTATAAACAATTACATCTGCAAAGTGCACTTTTTTCATATTCCTGAACAATAATTGTATCGCCATTTAATGAAGTTTGAACATACAAACTATCAGGGCAACAGTTAAAACCTGCATTTATATGTTTTAATATTAATTTATTGTTTATTTCATCAAACACATATTCTACACAGGAAAGTGTGTCTGAAATATATTTTACAGTTGATGTCGCTTTTAATTCATTCTTACAAATCGAATTACCTGTCAACTCTCCCTGCAATTCAGGCTGTTTGCTATTACTGTCATTTTCTTTTTCACAACTAACTACAATAAAAGCAATTAACAAAACAACCCCAATCATAATCCTCTTTAACAAAAACCTTTTTTTCATATCAATAACGTTTAACTCATTCCAAGATACTTCATATATACAATTGTTTTGTTGTATTAGCCTCAACAACACCAAAGTTCAGGGCAAGTTATTTTTTTATATTATAAGAATTTCCAAAATGATCCTTAAATATAATACCGTATGCATCATTAGAATTAGCAACAAAATCATTAAGGATTTCTATAACTTTGTCAATATCTAAATCAAATTTTAAAATGAAGGTTGGTTCTGTTGTTATTTGACCTGGATTGAGCATAAGTTTACCTGAACTGTCAACTTCAAAAGCTCTGTATAAACCCGGTTCAACATTTATTTGTCTGCAATTTTCATTTAGTAATTGATTTATCATATCCTGATATCCAGCAGAATCAGAATTCATTGAATAATATGTACCAAAAATACACGAATCAGGAACAATATGCATTACCGAATCATACATACCAACATTATTATCATTAAAATAAATGGTTGCATGCTGATCATAAATATTAAGTTGGCCATTGAAAGTATTTTCTAAAACTTTGATTTCTATTGTATATAATCCTCTTGTCAAATTATCTAATGTAAAATAATCTGTACTTGCAGAACACTGATAGTTATCAGGCTTAGGTGCAGATAAATGTGATGGATATTCACATTTACCTTTATTCGTGATTTCATCAATTTCTATTAGAATATTATTATCATGAATTGAAACAACCTCCTCGAAAAGGTAAATATTATCAAATTTATCTTCAGAAGATATATTTAATTTTAAACAAACAGGATTCCTATCTGCAACTAAATCTTCGGTTAAATAAATATTAATTGACTCAACATCAATTTTACTCATTTTTTCTTCACAACTAACTACAATAAAAGCAATTAGCAAAACAAACCCAATAACAATACTCT
>JBDLJL010000183.1:0-9993 GCA_039714415.1 Bacteroidota bacterium | reverse complement strand
ATTGAAAAAAACTGCAAATAGCGGGCTATTTAAAGCGTTTTTTCAAGCAGAAAAAGGATAAAAGAACAAGTTTAAATGTAAAGGTTATTTCTTAACGGGCACTAATGATAAATTTTCATATTTTGTTAATAATAAGCTAATTATCACGCCAAGACGCTAAGGCATTGTAAAACAATAACTCAATCATTCAGGCTTGTTCTTTTGCACACTAACCGCGTTAAAAAGCCTCGACAGAACCCTGCTATGCCTACGTTTTTTGCCTTGTTATTGCACAAAATAACTTCGCCTGCTTTGACCGACTTATTATTTCACAACGCCTAAGGGTTAAGAAAACCCCCAGGGATTTAAAACTTTTATTCATTTATTCGGGTAAACCAAAATTATCAACCACAAAATCAAGATCTTTGTCACCCCTTCCGCTAAGGTTTACAAGAATAGATTTTTGAGGGTTTTCTTTGGCCAGCTTCAAAGCATAAGCAACAGCATGAGCACTTTCCAGTGCAGGGATAATACCTTCTAAACGACTTAATTCATAAAAAGCATCAATGGTTTCAGCATCATTGATATAATCATATTTTACTTTGTTCAAATCTTTCAGCATACTGTGTTCCGGCCCTACTCCCGGATAATCCAAACCACTGGCTACCGAATAAACAGGTGCTGGTTCACCTTTCTCATCCTGAAGCATATAACATTTAAAACCATGAATAACTCCAGGTTTTCCATGTTTCATTGTAGCGGCATGCTCCCCCACCTTATTAATATCTCTACCTGCAGGTTCAACACCATAAATTTCACATTCATCGTCATCTAAAAATGCCGAGAAAAGTCCAATAGCGTTACTCCCACCACCAACACAGGCAACAACTTTATCAGGAAGTTCACCGGTCATATCAAGAAATTGTTCACGCGCTTCAATCCCCACAACCCGCTGAAATTCCCTAACCATCATTGGAAACGGATGAGGGCCAACCACTGAACCAATACAATATAAAGTATTTACCGGATCTTCCAAATAAGCAGTAAATGCAGAATCAACTGCTTCCTTTAAGGTTTTTAACCCATGCCCTACAGGTATCACTTTAGCTCCCAAAATTTCCATACGAACTACATTAGGATGCTCCTTCTCTATATCCACTTCTCCCATGTGTATTTCGCATTCCAGGCCAAAATAAGCAGCAGCAGTTGCAAGTGCCACTCCATGTTGCCCGGCACCGGTTTCTGCTATTAATTTCTTTTTTCCCAAATGTTTAGCCAATAAGGCTTCACCCATGCAGTGGTTAAGCTTATGTGCACCTGTATGATTTAAATCTTCTCTTTTCAGATAAATTCGTCCACCATATTTTTCTGACAAACGATTGCAAAAATAAACCGGCGTTGGTCTACCCTGATAATGTTTACGAATACTCCTAAGTTCAGATATAAAATTATGTGATTTGCTAATTGAAAAATAAGCATTACTAATTCTTTTCATCTCTTTTTCCAGATTCGGTGGAATAAAAGCACCACCATACTCACCAAAATATCCTTCTAAGTTCGGATACTTCTTAAAATAATTTTCGTTCATTAATTGTTTGTTTAAATTTTAAATTAAAGTGAATAGCAAATGTAAGAATTTATATGATAAAATAACATTATGACAGAATATTAAGAAAATAAATTCCTTTTTACAAGCATAAACAATAAATTACTATCATTATATTTACAAGACTCACTGTTCGATTGACAAATTTTATAAACCAGAAATATATTATATCATAGCTTTAATTATTTATATCTTGCAAATCAAAATTTTAACCATAACTTAACAATATGAATAAATTAGCTTCTATTATTTTACTAGTATTTAGCACATTACAAGCAAGTGCTCAATTTTATAAATCATCGGAACCTTTTAGTCATACCTATTCTATTGTAGCTATTGACCCTGAAACAGGTGATATGGGCGTCGCGGTACAATCACATTGGTTTTCGGTTGGTAGCCTGGTTATTTGGGGTGAGGCAGGTGTAGGCGTGGTAGCTACCCAATCATTTATTAATGTTTCATTTGGTACCCGTGGTCTCGAAATGCTTAAAAAAGGATTTAGTCCACAAGAAGTCATAGATTCTTTGATAGCTTCAGATCCGGGAAGAGATGTCAGGCAATTAGCCATTTTGGATAAAAATGGAGATGTAGCAGTATACACTGGCAAAAATTGTATTCAGTTTGCAGGACATATTAAAGGGGAAGGGTATTCTGTACAGGCAAACTTAATGACTAGCGATAAAGTGTGGCCGGCCATGTCAAAAGCTTTTGAAAATTCCAAAGCACCATTAGCCGAAAGAATGATGGCAGCCTTAAAAGCAGCTGAAAATGAAGGTGGTGATATAAGGGGAAAACAAGCAGCTGCCATGATGGTGGTTAGGGCTAAACCAACAGGCAATATTTGGGAAGACAGATTAGTAGATTTGCGTATTGCTGATCATGAAAACCCAATTAAGGAATTAGAAAGATTGTTGAAAGTACACAGGGCATATGAACATATGAATAATGGCGATCTGGCCATGGAACATGGAAATAGCGAATTGGCTAATAAAGAATATGCAGCGGCCAATAAACTAATGCCGGAAAGTGAAGAAATGAAGTTTTGGCAGGCAGTTACATTAGCTAATGAGAATAAAATGGAAGAAGCACTTAAACTATTTAAAGTCATTTTTAAAAAGAACCAAAACTGGAAAATCCTTACTCCCAGAATTGCCGATGCAAAATTATTGAATGTTTCCAAAGAGGATATGAAAAAAATTATGAAATGCGATGAGTAAGTTCAAAATTAAATTGACTTATGTTAGTTAATTTACTAACTTGCAGTATAATTATCAAACTTTAAAATTAATGGTATTACTGCAAATTTAGTGGGTAACTATTAAAATGTATGTTGGTTATTTGTTTATGCCATATATGCTTATTGTATACTGCTTAATTATGCAGCTTATAAACAGATAAACAAATCAACAAATAACCATAACAAATTTAGGCTGAAAATTACCTTCAGGTTAAGCACCCACTAAAAAGGTAGTAGAACCAAATTAATTATGTTATGAAAACTAAATCAATAAGTCAATATACATTAATTATAATATTAATTATAGCAGTGGCATTTTTTGCCTGCCCAAATCATGAAGATGTACCATCAGAAAGATTTAATTTACTGACAAACCATATATGGGTTAACGACAGCCTGTTGGCTGATGGTGTTGAGGCCGGTGGCCCTGGTGAAACATTAGAAGCTTTTAATGGTGACACAAAGTTTGATGTGGATGGAACAGGTTACATAGGAACTTTTACAGGAGATTGGGGTTTTAACAAAAATGAAACACAAATAACTATTTTTTCAGATGATCTGTTAATTCCCGTAACTGTAAATGTTGTTGAATTAACCACATCTTCATTTAAAATTACAACCAATTTTCCATCGCAAAGTTCACCAGGTGTCTATATTGATGTACGGATGACATTTAAACCAAAATAGATATTGAAAGATCCAACAATGATGAAAAATGCATTAATCATTTTAATCCTTTTCTTTTGTACTTTCAATATTTCAGCTCAATCAACAAGCTCCGTAAAAGGAAAAGTTTATGATCAAAATACATTGGAACCATTAACAGGTGTTCATATAATCTATGCTAAAAACCAGGGAAAAATTACTGATCATAATGGCTATTTTGAGTTTTCTACTGATACAGGGAGCTTGGAAATATTATTTAAATTTATTGGATATAAGCTTGTTACAAAAGAACTATTTTTAAAACAAAATGATTCTATTTTGTTAAATATTGGCTTAAAACCAATAACAAATAAACTTGAAGAGATTGTTATAAGTGCAAATAAAGTTGAACAAAGAATTGCCGATTTAACTGTTTCAATGAGTGTTGTTAAGCCTGAAGAAATATTAAAAAATCATATAATACAAGCCGAAGAAATTATTAATCAAAATCCCGGAATTGAAGTAATGGACGGGCAAGCTTCAATTCGAGGTGGAAGTGGTTATAGCTTTGGCGCAGGTAGCCGTGTACTCGCATTAATTGACGGTTTACCTTCATTATCTGCTGATGCAGGAAATATCCGTTGGCAGTTTTTACCCATGGAAAACATTAGCCAGATAGAAATAATTAAAGGAGCTTCATCAGTTTTATATGGTTCTTCGGCATTAAACGGTGTCATTAATTTTCGAACTCCTAATGCAGGTAATAAACCTATGACAAAATTTTCTATTCTTTCTGGTATTTATGATAAACCACATCAGGTTCTTTGGAAATGGTGGGATTCGCCCAGAATATTTTCAAATGCTTCGTTTTCACACCTAAAAAGATATGTAAATACAGATATTGGAATAAGCGGTAACTTTTTATTCAATAACAGCTATCGAAAACTAAATGATGAAAAACTGGGACGAATAAATTTTAAAATAAAACAACATAGTAAAATATTTTCAGCCTTAAGCTACGGGTTGAACATAAATGCCGGATATAATGTAAAACAGGATTTTATTCTTTGGGAAGATGCTGAAACAGGTGCCCTAAAACAAAATGAAGCTACAGCCATTGAGCTTAACGGAACTTTTGTAACTATTGATCCTTTCGTAACCATTAGGAAAGAAAAATTCAGGCATGATTTACGTATGAGGGTTCAATCATATCAAAACAAATATCCTGATAATATCCAAAATAATAGCGATGCCCTATCCTGGTTTGCAGAATATCAACTATTTTACAAGCTTTTTGAAAAACTGGATATTATTGCCGGTACATCACAACTATATAGCAAAATTATTTCTAATTTTTATGGAAATCATAATGGGCAAAATATAGCAGGGTATACACAAATTAATTATCGCCCGATAAATAAATTAAAAGTGGTGGCCGGTATGCGGCTTGAATACAATGCATTAGATAATGAACAGGACAAGCTTATTCCTATTTTACGCACAGGAATTAATTACCATGCAGCTGATTATACGTTTTTAAGGGCATCATATGGTCAAGGCTATCGTTATCCATCCATTGCAGAAAAACATGCATCAACCACCCTGGGTTCTGTAAAAATCTTCCCAAATCTTGAAATTAAACCGGAATCCGGTTGGAGTTCTGAAGTGGGAATAAAACAAGGTATTTCCTGGGCAAAAATGAACGGGCAAATTGACCTTGCCCTTTTCTATTCGCAAAATGAAGATATGATTGAATTTATTTTTGGATTGTACCCTGACCCGCTAACGGGAATAATGGAATATGGTTTTAAAGCAAGCAATATTGAAAACTCAAGGGTATACGGTCTTGAAACTGAAATACTGATAAACAAAAACTTTGGCGAATTTAATACAACAATCACAGGTGGGTATACATTTATGTATCCGGTTGAGTATAACCCTAAAACATTAAAAAATAAAGATACTTTCTTAAAATACAGAAGTAAACATTCTTTAAAAATTATTTTCAGTACAAGCTATAAAAAATTTGAATTGGGTTTAAACACCTTTTATAAATCTACGATATTAAATATTGATAACGTATTTGTAAACCCACTTACGCGTGAAAATTTATTACCCGGATTTTACGACTATTGGGTTGACAATAATAATGGCTATATTATATTTGATGGAAATATTGGCTACAAACTAAATAATAAATTTAAACTCTCTTTTTCTGTAAAAAACATCACCAATAAAGAATATATGGGACGCCCGGGAGATATTAGGCCACATAGGAATTTTAGTTTACAGTTTAGTGGAAAATTTTAGAAGTATAACACATAAAAATAGCTTAGTAAATCTGGGATTCATTTACTATCACAAACAACTAGAAGTTTTTTATCATCCAAAGCTTTAGCGACAGATAGAAAACTTTCTTTTTGAACCTTAAAACTTTTTTGTCTTTAACCTTTCCTTCTATTTTTATCTTTTTATTTTTGTCTTTTATCTTAAAAACATGAATAAAATATACTTAGACTACAACGCCACTACCCCAATTGATCCGGAAGTGGCAAAAGCTATGCAACCTTATTTAACAGAATACTTTGGTAACCCTTCGAGTATTCATGAATATGGAATAATTACCAAAAAAGCAGTCGAAAAGGCACGTAAACAAATTGCAGGATTAATTAATTGCAATGCTTCGGAAATCATTTTTACCAGTGGTGGTACGGAATCAAATAATTATTCGATAAAAGGTTCCGCTTTTTTTTTAAAAGATAAGGGAAACCATATTATTACTTCGAGTGTGGAACATCCGGCAGTAATGGAAGTTTGTGCTTATCTTGAAAAAAATGGTTTTGAAGTCACCTATCTACCTGTAGATGAATATGGAATGGTTCAAATGGATGAATTAGAAAAAGCCATCCGTCCAACCACCATCCTGATTACCATTATGCACGCCAATAATGAAATAGGTACACTTCAGCCTATTGCTAAAATTAGTGAAGTTGCTAAAAAATATGGTATACGTATGCACACAGACGCAGCCCAGTCCATTGGTAAAGTTGCGGTTGACGTACAGAAAATGGGTATTGACTTGCTTTCTATTGCAGGTCATAAACTTTATGCACCAAAAGGTATAGGTGCCTTATATATTAAAGAAGGTACAAAGCTTGAAAAGCTAATGCATGGTGCAAACCACGAACAAAATTTAAGAGCAGGAACCGAAAATGTATTAGAAATTGTAGGACTGGGGAAAGCATGCGAATTGGCAACAAATGATTTCAACAAGAACTATTCGCACGTAAAAAATCTACGTGACAGCTTGTATAATAAGCTTTTAGAAGAGTTTCCTGAATTAAAATTGAATGGCCACCCCGAAAAACGATTACCTAATACTTTAAGTGTCAGTTTCCCCGGTGTAGAAGCAGATACTTTACTCTCTGAAATTGAAGAAATAGCAGCTTCGGCAGGTGCAGCTTGTCATTCAGAAGGTGTAGACCTGTCAGAGGTATTGGTTGCAATTAAAGTACCGATAAGTATCGCCATGGGAACTATTCGTTTGTCTACAGGAAAATATACAACGGAAGAAGAAATTGAACAGGCTTCTAAAATAATTATTGATGCCGTAAAACGTCTTTCACCTTCCTCTGATTTTGAACCAGTAGAAATCAACAACATAAATAAAGAAATTAAGCTAACACATTTCACACATGGCTTAGGCTGTGCCTGCAAAATTCGCCCACAATACCTTGAGAGGATATTAAAAGATTTACCGATTTCTACAGACCCAAGGGTAATGATAGGAAATAATAATTCTGATGATGCTGCTGTCTATAAAATTAATGATGAAACAGCTATTGTTCAAACAGTTGATTTTTTTACCCCGGTTGTGGATAACCCTTATGACTTTGGGCAGATTGCTGCTGCTAATTCAATAAGTGATATTTACGCTATGGGTGCCAAACCTTTATTTGCATTAAACATAGTGGGTTTTCCTGATAACAGATTACCTGAAGGTGTTTTAAAAGAAATATTGCAAGGTGCAGCTGATAAGGCAAAAGAGGCTGGCATTGAAATTTTAGGCGGTCATACGGTTGAAGATACTGAACCAAAATTCGGTATGACTGTAACTGCAACTATTCACCCGAAAAAAATTATTTCAAATTCTGGAGCAAAACCAGGCGATGTGCTTATTTTAACGAAACCTATAGGCACAGGAATTATTGCCACGGGCATAAAACGCGGAATGGTCGATGCTAAGCTTGCTCAAAAAGCAACTAATATTATGAGCGAACTGAATGCTAAAGCTGCAGAAATCATGTCACATTTTCCAGTGAATGCATGCACTGATGTTACCGGATTTGGTTTATTAGGTCATTTAAAAGAAATGACAACAGCAAGTAATATTAATGCAGAAATTCTTTATGATAAGATTCCTTTTATTGATGGAGTTTTTGATCTGGCATTGGCCGATATTATCCCCGGTGGAACAAAAAACAATATGGAGTTTGTTTCATCGAAAATTATCTATGATAAAAATATGTCTGAATTAGAAAAACTAATTATTAATGATGCACAAACTTCAGGTGGTCTACTTATCAGCCTTCCTGAAAAATGCAAAGATGATTATTTAGAAAAATGTAAAGAAAAAGGGATAAAATATTCTACATTTATCGGGACAATATTAGAAAAAGGAAATGGAAAAATTAGGGTTATTAAAAACTCCCCAAATGAAAAGTTAATATTTATTGATCAAAAACAAAAGAGCTGAGAAGGAAATAAATTAACCTTACCCAGCTCCATATATTGTATTTGGAATAAATAGCTATTATGCATCCGGATCAGTTCCGTTTTTTAGCCAATCGATCCCTACTTTTTCCCAATTTGTGATTTTTGATGCATCAAGATACCTTTCCCATTCATAAATACCTGTTTGCCTGGCAATCCTTTTAAACTGCATTGTGGTTATGGTATTATTCAAAATAACTACTGAACGTTGCATTCCTTTTTGTTTAAACAATTTCTGCCCTTGTTGCATATACTCTTGAGCATCAGGCAATAAAGGTTTTAGTGTTCGCATATCAATAAAAACTCCAAAATTACCATTTGCAGTGGTTAATGCTTTTGTAGAATCATCTACCCAACGTTTCATTTCATCAGCTTTGATAAAATCTGAAAACACCAAATGAAACCCATACTCTTTTTTGTCAATTTTGTACATATGTATATAAATTATTTACGAATTTGAGTGCAAAATTATTTGAAAATTAATTAACTACATATTATCGTAACATAACTTAAGACATTTTAACATTTTATAACTAATTTTTATTCATTTGCTTGTTTAGGCAATATTTCTTACTTTTCAGATCTTAAAAAAAGAGAATACTAACTTTAAAAAAAACAAATATTATGTTCACTAAAAGTTTAAAAAACAGCCTGTTTTTAATGGCTTTTGCTATTTTTTTCTACAGTTGTGGAGATGAAGAAAACCAGGAAACTGAAGATATGGATAATATGGAAGAAACTGGAGATTCAGGGGAACCTGAAGAGGCTGAAATTAATACAGCACCTGCAGTATGCATTTGGAAGACAGTTTCTTTAAGAAAAGCACATACAGCCCAAAGTGATTATATTACAAGTATTTATCTGGGTGAAACAGCCACTTATATGGGAATAACAGAAACTGATACCACCGTAAAGAAAGGAAAAGATTATGCAAAAATTGAATTAGTTGATGGTACTACGGGATGGGTCGATGATCGCTTTATTGCAATTGATGCAGCACCTTATGCCGTTAAAGGTATTTCAAAACTGTACAAAAGGCCGGATATTTTAACAGCAACAAAAAAAGAATATGATAAAATGCAATTTGTTGTTGTATTGGAAACAAAAGGTGAATGGATGAAAGTTAAAGGAAAAAGAAACAAGGATCAGTGGTTTAGCGATGGCTGGATTAAAGCAAACCATTTGACCAACAACAGCGTTGATATTAGTGTAGCCATTCTTGCAAGCCGTGCTATGGCTATAGGCGATAAAGAGAAAAAAATTGAAGCATTAAATGAAATTATTGATAACAGTGATTTTAGTGGCTCTATTTTTATTAAAGATATAAGCAGCATTGTATTTGACCTAAGCGAAGAAGAAGAAGCAGTTGAAGAAGAAGCTACTGAAGATTATGAAGATTAAATTTTAATAAGTTCTCTATTCTCAGTCTTCAGTCCGCAGATTTAAGATGCTCTAGTTTAGATTGTCTGGGATATTTATAATATCTGCATTGCTTACATCTTGCAAGTAATTAGTATCCTGATAATTAGTAATTAAATTAGCATTCATTTTTTTACTAATTTCTAATTATCTGTAATTAATATAAAAAAGATAGCTATAAGTACCCCAGAATATTTAAACCTGAGCCATTGAAGACTGAGAACTGAAAACTGGAAACTGGAAAATATGGACGTTCTTCTCCTTATGATTGCCACGCTTGTAGGTTACATACTAATGTACAAGCTATATGGTAAATATATTGCTAAATTTATCT
>JBDLJL010000182.1:0-10027 GCA_039714415.1 Bacteroidota bacterium | reverse complement strand
TTGAAGTCTTTCCCTGACTTTTGAATGTCCGATAGGACTTCAAAACGTCTTAGTATAAATCATAAAACCGTTCTATAATTCTTAAACCCGATTGCCCTGTAAATATGGGTAATAAGCATTGAAGATCTGATTATTTCTAAAATAGTTTGGATTCAAGATTTACAAAGTGAAAAGCAAATTAATGATATTAAAAGTTTAATGTTGAATGAAGATAAAGATGAAAGTTATATTAACCATTGGATTAATAAGTTAAATTTAAAGACCTTTAATGTTTTTGAAAATGAATGACACACCAAAATATATGCTTCAAAAGCAATTTGAAATAGTTAATAGCAAATCGTTAAAAGAAAAATTTTTAAACTTATTTGATTTAACAGAGTTATCTATTAAAATAATATCAAATCAGATTAGAACAAAAAAGCCTGATATTTCTAATATTGATTTAAAAGTAGAACTGTTTGAGATTTTTTACAAAGATGATTTTGATTCAGAAGAACTCGGGCTTATTATTAACGAAATAAAAAGCTTTCATAAGAAAAATGAAACCCATAAATAACAAAGCTTTCATAAAAGTTTATGAACGTTCTTGCACCTCAGCGAAGCTAATTAATCGGGCTAAGTATTTGCCATTTTAACCCCTTTTACCTTGTCCTCTTCTGTAATAATCATAGGTGATTCTTTGAGACGCAAAATAGCAATTAACAAAAAAACAGATATAAACACAAAGAAGTAGAGAAATTCGTTAATATAGGCAGATTGCTTCATACTCATACCTGTTACAAGGAAAATGCCGCTTAACTGGCCAGCAAAAAGTAATAATCCTTGCGATGCCGCTTCAGGTGCAGGTGAAGAAACTTCAGCAGCATATTGGAAACCAACCGGACCGGCACTCATAATGAAAAAACCCAGGACAAAACTGGAAACCAAAGCAATTTGATAAGCAGCATCGGGATTTACACCTACACCGCCTGTTAATTGTGCTGCAAAAACCAAACCTGCCAGGCCTGGCAACATACCAAACATACAAATTACAAGAAACGCTTTTCGTTTTCGATATTTATCTGAAAGGATCGGGATTATGAAAGCACCAATAATACCGCCAATTAACATGGCACCACCAATTAGTCCATCAGAATCCTTTATTCCCATATTACCTGCTATAGCATCAACCATTGAGCTAATGGCATTAAAAATACCCAGTCCAATAAAGAAAATAAATATCATAATTTGCATATCACGTTTAGCAAAAATATGTTTTAAGCCTTTTGCAAACTGAAAACGCTCAAATTGCTCACCTGGAGGTGTAGGGGGATTGTTTTTAGCAAAGGCAAATACAAAAACAGCTGCAATCAGTGTGATTGTTCCATATATCATTAACATGCTTTTAAACCCTGCTCCATAATCTGCTAATTCCGGTGATGATTGAATCATTAATGGGGTAACAACCATGGCAATGACAATACCCAGATATTGAGCCAGTGTTGCCAAACCTGTTGCCAGCCCTCTTTCCCAAACGGGAAACCATCGGGCTGTAACTGCGGTAATTGCATTCAGGGCAAATGGTTGTGCAAAAGCCAAACCTACTTGACTGATCATTACCACCTGAAAGTTATCTCCATAAAACCCTTTTAGCATGGCAAAACTTCCGGCCAGAATAGCACCAAGTCGTAAACTTGCTTTTATTCCAAAAGTGTCAATTATGTACGATGCAGGAAAACTGGCAATAAGGTATATGAGCATGTAGGACATAGCCAGAAAATCAATATTGAAAAATGAATCTGGTAAATACTGGCCATCGTAATAAACAGCGGCAGCCCTGGCTACAGGGGCATGAGTTAGCCACTCAATTTCAACAATAATATTCAATAACATCAGGGCAATTAGCATTACCCAGCGGTATGCGTAAATTTGAATTCCGTTTATTAATTTTGATTTCATGAGAATCTTTTAGTTTCTTGTTCTAGGTCTGCGATACAATTTTACAACTACACAATGAGACTATATATTTATAGAAATCAAAATAGATTTTCAATATTCTCAGGCGGGTCACCCCAAACGGCTTTTTCACCCTTAACAACTATCGGGCGGTTAAGTAATTTGGGGTTTTCAGCAATTATTTTAATCCATTCAGCATCACTAAAGTTTTTTCCTTTGAACTTTTCTTTAAATACCTGTTCCTGTTTTCTGATCATTTCTTCCGGCTTTTTACCCAGCTTTTTAAAAATATCAGTTAATTCAGCAACGCTGAGTTCATTTTTAAGATATTCAATAATTTCAAAGTCAGAAGTTTTTTCCTGCAGGTATTGAAGCCCTGCACGGCTCTTTTTGCATCGTGTGTTGTGGTAAATTTTCATTGTCTTTTTTTTCTCAAATTTATAAAAATACAATCAAAAACAAATTCTATTTCTTTTCAGATATTATTTAGATGCAAAATATACCGATGTACCATAAGATGCCTTCTCTTTTTTTACTTTAGGAAAGTTTGCATTTAGTTCATTGCAAAAATTGGCTTTAAAATGGTGATAATCGCTTTTTTCAAGATACTCTAAAAATCGGGCAACGGCAGGTGTTTTACCAAAATAATCGTTAATTATTACATGCTGTTTCGAAATTCGTTTCATTTCATGCAATATGATTTTTCTTTTATCTTCAGTTACACCGTGTAATAAAAATGATGCCGTAACAATATCAAAAGATCCATCTTCGAATTCTGATAAGTTTTCTGCATCCCCCGTACTAAAAGTAATTCCCGGGGCATATCTTGTGTTGGCCTTTTTGACCATTTTCCTGGCAAAATCAACACCATGTACTTTCGATGCGCCATGCTCTTTAAACAAGGCAGCCCAGGCACCGGGACCTGTTCCTATATCTAAAACTGATTTTCCTTCAATATTGATTTCATTATGTACATTGCTGATAGCCTTTCGAAAACCTTTTTTTACATAACTATCTAAAGCACTATAAATCGGGGCAATTATATTAAATATGCTTTTTGCCCTTTTATGAGGATTTTTACTGAATATCATTTATAACTATTTAATTTTTTGGCAAACTTATAAATTGTTTAGGAATATCTAAATATTTACAAAAGAAGATTAAAATTCTTATCTGCTATGAATGTAGCCTGAATAAAATTTACGAAGGCATCAAAATATATTTATTTTTTGACTGCTTTTTTAAGTGTCATCCGAAAAGTAGTACCACGTCCAACTTCAGAGTATCGTACATATATTTTCCCCTTGTGGTAAGATTCAATAATTCTTTTTACAAGAGATAAACCAAGTCCCCAACCTCTGTCTTTTGTTGTATAGCCTGGTTTAAAAATTGTATTGAACTTTCTTTTTGTTATTCCTTTTCCTGTATCTGAAATGTCTATGAATACTGAATGTTCTGTCTGTTTTAATGAGATAATAATTTCCCCCATATTATTCATCGCATCCAGCGCATTTTTCCACAGGTTTTCAATAACCCACTCAAACAACGCTATATTTATCGGTGCATAAATATCAATGGATTCCTCATATTCCTGAATAAAGTTTACGTTAGGAGAAGTTCTTGTTTTTAGGTATTCTACAGCTTTTTTCAATACCAGGGTAATGTTTGCATCAACCAGTAACGGTGCTGATCCGATGCGTGAAAATCTCTCGGTGATTTTTTCCAGGCGTTGCACGTCTTTTTCTACTTCAATTGCCATTATATCATCTTCGTTTTTCGCTTTTAAAAGCTCAACAAAAGCAAGTAATGAAGAAATGGGTGTACCCAATTGATGCGCTGTTTCTTTTGACATTCCCACCCAAAGCCTGTTTTGCTCTGATGTTTCCGATATACTTAAGGCTATATAAACCACCACAAGGAATAAAAAAATGATAAAAAACTGAACAATCGGGTAATAATAAAGTTGGGTAAGTAGTATGGAGTCTTTATAATAGATATAGTTTATGCTTTTATCAGCAAATGTTACCACAATCGGTTCATGGGTAATTTTCATCAATTCAATTTGCTCTTTCAGATATTGTTCATCTTGTTCTTTTGCAGGATCAAGGTTCATTGAGGTAAGTATATTTCCTGCACTATCAGTTAAAATTCGGGGGATAGTTCTGTTTTCCTGAATAATTTCAAAGAGGTATAAAGGTACATCACCAGTTAAGGGAACTGCCTGAAGTTCTTTTGAAGCATCGGCCCAAATCTTAATTTTCTTCCGTTCTTCTTTCGATAAATTACTAACCAGTTCACTTGTAAACCAAAAAGAACTTGCTGCTACTACCAATGCAAGAAATAATAGAACGGTTTTCCATTTACTACGTAAAATTGTAAATATCATATATCGTTAATTAAAAAGATTATAATATAAGATAATGTGCACAGAGCATTTGAGCTATAAACTAGTGTCAAGTCAAGCATGATCTTTAGGGCCAAGCCTAGTTCTTTTTGTTTTTTGCTTTACTAAAAAAAGACTCACGTAGCTACGGCTATGTTTACTTTTTTTAGTTTCCCAAAATTCCAAAAATAACTTCGGCTTACCCGAAATCTCATACATGACTTAACACTAGAAACCTGCAACGGAATGTTGGAAGGTTTACTTAATGTTTTCCATTATTCCAAATAAATTTAAATGAACCACCAAATGTTATATCATAACCATTATAAACAATTAAACTAATAAAATAGCTTTTTTATAGATTAAAAATCATAATAGTAATTATTCAAATTGGTTTTTAAGCCAAATGAAAAAAACAGCTTGTTTTTTGTTCTTATAGCATTTTCAACCGTACGTTTTTGTATCTCAATATAAATTTTCATGTTTGTAACCGGGTTAATCAATAAACCCAATACTACATTCATGTTTTGTGTAGTGTTTTTTATCCCTTGCCCAACTTGATTTTCAACTGCTCCTGTCCCGTCATCCGGCAAAAATATATTTGAACCAAAGTTTGAACTCAAAGTATCTATACTATTTAACAGGTGATTCATTTTAAATTCAACATATAAGTCCCTGAACTGATAATTAACAATACCTGTTAACTCTTTTAAACCTGCTCCGGCCGGATGTGCCAATGGTTGGTTGTCATGTGAATAGCTCTGCAGTGGGTCTTCATATGTATAAGTATAAGGTGCAACTTGGTTATATTCGGCTAAAACAAAAAGCTGTTGTCTGGTCAATTTATCCCTAAACAGGTCAAACGACTTTATCCCTAACTGAAAACCGTATTTGTTTTTACTGCTGGTATTCATCTTTAAGTCATCTAAAACAATTTGACCGTAGAACTGTTCAAATTTACCAATTCTTTTTCTTAGGTTTAAACCCAACCCAACATTTTGTTCCGCATTCAAACCATACTGAAATGTCCTGAACAGAATCAACGGGTTAAAAAAGTTCGCTGTAAATTTATGTGGGTTATCAGCGGTGTTGCCTGGCCATGTTACTCCCTCAAAAAGAGCCAGTTCAAAACCGGGTTTGGGGCTCCAGCTTAAAAAGTTTATCGCTCCGTATTTGCGGTAATGATAATTATAATATGCACCTTCAAATAATTGATATTGGTTCCATAAAACCAAATATTGAAACTGGCCAAACTCGATTGAAAACTTTATAAAGGGATAGTTAGAACTATTATCGGAAAGTAATAATGAACGATAACCCTCACCAATAAAATGTTTTGAATGACCTGCCTGAATGTTGAAATTCCTGTTAGGACTTACTGACATGTATGCACTTGCCCTGGAATAATCATACTTATTATTATTTAAAATTTTTGCAGCACCTTGTCCGGGTACAACTCTGTGTTCCATTACATAATCGCTTATATAATCAACAAAACGGCTTTGATTTTCATAAAAAGATGAATAAAACGAAAATTTTTGCCCTATATCGCCTTTAAACTCAATTCCCCGGGTATTTGTGTAATAAGTTTCATCAATATTTTGTGTTTTTTTATATTCAAAATGAAATAGCGGGTTCACTCTAAGACGAAAACCTTCAGTTTTAAAATCAATAAAGTCTTCTTTTCTTAGTTTTCGATATAACCAGTTTGCTTTGTGTTTTGCCAGGTAATTTTTGTCCCTTTCAGGATTAATTAGAATCGAATCTGAAATATTTAATAAATGCAAGTAATTTTCTGAAACAGGTTTTACAGAAAAAAGACCTATTGAATCCGATTTATTTATCAGGAAATTAACTTGTTGAGTAGTCCTGAAATTTAAAGGATAATTTAACTGTTGACCACTGGTGAGAATAAAATGGAACAACAAGAAAAAACTTATAAGAAAAGATGTTAAGCCTTTTTTTTTAGGCATTTGATTAAATTTATGTTTATATGCACTGTGTTTTTTTGATAGCAATATAAAAATAAATCATTAAAAAGTTAGGGTCAGAAGCATTTTATTGCTCCTGACCCTAATTTATGTTGTGCTATAATGTTTTGTATTAATTTAAACTCTCTTAAAAACTAATCAATGTTATCCCGGCTGAAACTGGAAATACTTTAGGTCCCTTTTCCTCTTTAAATAGAGGTACCATATCATAATTAACAAATAATTTAATAAACCGGTAACCTATTCTAAAAGTTAGTCCATATTTAAGTCCCGGAATTTGAAAATCTGAATGTTGTTTGCTTTTAGTTCCATCATATTTTTGTACAGTTTTTGATGCTAATTTCAGAGAACCTACAGCACCAAACCCAACATGTATCCCTGGTCTGTTATTGTTAACGGGAATTTGAAATTCAAAAATTAAAGGAATGGTGATATACCATAAGTTTAACGCGTTTTTGCCGAGGTTGTTTACTGTTTCCGGTTCGGCAATTATTACACCATTAGCATCTTCATAAACATTTACATTATTTCTAAAATGATAATTGTTCCAGGTAGTCCCCATACCGGTAACTAAACCTGATCCTTTGGTAAATGGTATGTTAAATTCAACAAAGTTTAATGCAAAAACCCATGATCTTTCCGGGTTTAGTTCAAATAATTCATCGACCGGATCAAGTGTGGTCTTACGTTCCTCATTCATATAATTATTTAATCCAAGCTCAAAACCTGCCCAATGCCCACGAAATTTCTTATTCTTATTAAACGGCGACAAATTATCCCAATCAGAGTACCAGTCATTATGTGAATCCCAATCAAAATCGTCATCATCGTTTTTCAATTCTTCATTTGCAATCTCATCTTCTATGTCTTTCACACCTTTTTCAAGAGCTTTAAGTTCTTTATCTAGTTCCAGGCGCATTGCCTCCTGTTTTTCTAAATCTTTTTCAAGTTTCTTGAGAATTTCTTCGTCTGTTGATTCTTTTAACCGTTTCTCAAGCAGTTCAAGTTCTTTTAATTTATTTTCTTTCTCTTTTTCTTTTTCCTCAATGAGTTTTTCAAATTTTTCTTTGCCTTTTTCAAGTTTTGTTAACTTGCTGGCATCGTCATCACCCTGATTATCAATAATAATTATTTTTGTGTCCCCAAGTTTTATTTTTGTTGTGTCTTTTTGGGCATTTATTATTATTACAGACAATACTAAGTAACTAAATAATAATCCTATTTTTTTCATAATTTTTTCTTTTAATAGTTTGTTGTTTTATTACACTAAATTCTAATTTCATAATTTTTAAAGAAATTAAAATATAGTTTGTTAAATAATTTAATAATTCAATTTTCCTGTATGACGAAAAAGAGATAGAATTTGTTACAAAAAATATTTATTTTACTTCTGTGGGTGATTTGGTCAAACAAAACTGAACGTTTATGTAATTTATTAGACCTTTCGTACTTTAGAAATTATATTGCCGTTTATATTTTTAAAACTAAAGCAACCAACTGTCCATGTTGAGTGTCTCTTTTTATATATTATTTATATAAAAGTTTGAAACAAAATTGTTTATTTTACGTATAAGAAAATAAATGCGAAACATATTAACCTTATTTAAGGTATAATATTTGCAAACAAATATGTTAAATTCATCAAAATTTATTTTTTCTTTAAGTAAAAAATTTCAATTTTGTACGATTAAGATTTTTTGAATGAAAAAATTATTATATATACTATCATTTATCATTATTTTTGTTTTGGCACCAATATTTGTCCAAACAGCTATTGCACAACCACCACCACCACCACCAGTACCTATTCCTATTGATGGAGGTTTAGGCATTTTGTTGGCTGCCGGGGTTGGTTACGCTGCCAAAAAATTGCATTCCAATAAAAAGAATAGTAAAAACCCGCCTGTTTAAACTTCTTAATAAGCTTACTCCTAATTTTTTTTGGCACAAACTGGAATTTTATTTTTAATTTAACTTTTCCATTTTTAAGTTTAAATTCGCTTTGGGAATAATTTTATGCAATTAATTTCAAAATACCGAAACATACATCCATTGATAAAGTTCTTTATTAATGGAACTTTGTTATTTGGTTTATGGTGGGTGTTTTATACTTTTCTTAGAGATACAGCATTTATTCATGATATATACGAAGATGTTACAGCCGTATTAACAAATAACCTGTTGGTTGCCAGCAAATATTTTCTTAGTATTTTGGGTTTTGAGACCGAAGTTTTTGGGAAAACAATTAGGATCGCCGGCACTGGTGGTGTGTACTTAGACCGTGGTTGTCTGGCGAGGAACCTAATGGGCCTTTTTGTCGGTTTTATTATTGCCTATCCAGGAACTATCAAAAAAAAATTATGGTTTATCCCTTTAGGGCTTGTCTTTATTACCATCATTAATATTGTTAGGATTTCAGCCCTGGCTTATATAATGGTTTGTTGTCCGGAACATGTTGATATTAACCACCATGTAATTTTTAAATATACTGTTTACATACTTATCTTTCTAATGTGGTATATTTGGATTAAAAAAATAAACGTACCAGCAAAATAGCTTAGGAAAGCTGTTCTACATTATACTGCAAAAATTTGTTTTAAGATTTCAAAAGATTTAAGCTTTCCCATTTCCGGAAGGTGGTAGCGATAATAATCGAGTAAAATGCTCAGTAACTTTTGTCTTTGAGCTCTATTTAGTTTTATCTCATTTATTTGATGAAATCCTTTATTTGATAACATCGAAAATATTTTACTGTCTTCTTCATTTAAAACCAGTTTTACATTTTTTGACCAGTTTGAATAACGTCCCTCGGAAATATTAAAATGTTTTTGATGTCCTGAAAAGTTATTTTCGGGGTAAAATCCCAGGTATTTACTTAATTCATATAAAAAAAAGATGTGAAAATTTACCAGTCCGTCTTCAATTTCATCCAACAGTAGTATTGAATGATGCAAAAACTCAAATAAGGGTAGATTGGCTTCTTCTTCAATAAGTACTTTTGAAAGTACTTCGGCCAAAAATATTGCGATGGAACTTTTTACAACATTAAAAGGGATATCGGTAAAATGCGGGCTATTGTTAATTTCTTTAGCTCGTTGTATTTGTCGGCTTTCTTTAAAGCGAGCATTAATATCTAACAAAAATAAAGGCTGTAAAATATTTAAGCTTATACCGGATTTTTTGCTTTTTGTTTTCCTGAAAATAAAAGACTGCCGTCCAAAATGTTCGGTATAAATTTGAGCAATAACCTGACTGTCAGAGTACTTAATTAGCTGTAAAACAATTCCCCGTGTTTTTTCTAAAGATGCCATTTAATAAACTTATAATTTTACGAAAATACATGCAAACATATGTAAAGACAAGTTATTAATGTTTATACTAAGGGCAAACGCATGAAGAAATTATTCTTAATAAATTTACTAAAATATTTTCAAATTGTAAAAAGCAACAATTAAATTAATTAATCCCTTGAATGTCAATCAAATGTCTTATTCGCCTTTAATCAAAAATAAAATTACAACAAATTAATGCCACAGATTACTTGCGTGAGGGCTGAAGCCGTTCACAGATTATAAAAATAATTAAAATTATTTTTATAGAAAAACAAGCGAGAAATCCTGCAGGGCAATTGGGTTTAAAAATACTGAATATTCAACACTTTCAGTGTTGTGTCAGCTATTATTATCATACCACGGGTTACACCCGCGGTTATTTATAT
>JBDLJL010000181.1:0-10072 GCA_039714415.1 Bacteroidota bacterium | reverse complement strand
GTACTACTAGCTGGGGACATAGGGCATTGCCACTTAAGGATTACCGGATTAATAACCAGGATTATTCATTCAGTTACCGAATATCTCCTCTGAATTAATGTATAATTGTGAAACACTTATATGGCTACATGGCTTGATAAATCTCACAAAAACTACCCTAATAGAAAAATAGGTATAAGTTAATATGGTATAGGAGGCAATGTTTATCAACAGGACGTGTCAAAGTTGGAAAAAAAACGATGGTAATTTTTTCTGGAAATGAAAGCCGAACGAAGAAATATAAATAGAAAATCTAAACCAAATTTATACTGTATTAATTAAAAAACGCACTACGAGTAGTGCGTTTTATAGTACATGCTATTTGGGTTCAATAATGCTAAAAGGTTTATAAGGGTTTAGATTAAAAGTAAAATTACCATAAGAATTTACACCATCTTTACCTTTTGCTACAGCTCGAATTGTATATTTTGCTAAGGGTTTATAGGAGTCAACTTTTAAAGCATAGAAGAATGTTTTCGTTTTATGTGTCCCTCTAAATTTATCTGCTAAACCATCATGTTCATCAACTGAAATTACCTTAGAATCCTCCAGTAATTCTACCTTTTGAATTTGCATGAAGTTTTCTCCTTTGGTGTAGAAAAAAGCAGCATTTATACGTCCATTTGCATATACCTTTTTAGTTACATCCCATTCAATATTTGAGTATGTTGTTGATAACTTATCAGGAGTCCAGGTTCCTGTTATGTATCCACCTTCTCGGTAATAATCAATTTTTAATTCGTCTAACCTGGAGTATTGAGTTTTCAATCGTTTTTGGAAGTTAGCATAATCTCTTTCACCTTTTGCTATCCATCCAACTTCAGCAACTGCCAATAGCCTTGGGAAATTTTGAACGTTGATATCTTTAACTTCCTGAGGGATTGCCGGCCACATGTTAGCTTGTATGCCCAGAACATAATGCTTATGAATAGAATCTAATCCGTGAGTAGGTTCATAGTTGTATATTTTTTCGATACTATTAATATGGGAATATCCTAAATCAGACATCGTACCATCATTGCGATCTGCCTGGCAAATGTCCAAATAAGTATATCCGGCTGGTGTAGCAACTGTATAAAACCCGTTTTCGGCAGCTTCTTTTATTGCATGTTCGCCAAGCCATGACATGATTGCAGCTCCCTGTAAAGGTTCGTGATCGCCTTCCAGGATATCATTCCACCCTATTGGTTTTCTGCCTTTAGATTTAATGATATCGCAAACCCTGGCAACAAAAAGGGATTGTAAATCTTTATTCGATTTTAAACCTTGTTTTTTAATGAATTGTTGAACATGCTCTGCTTCATCCCAAACACTAAATTTTACCTCATCTCCACCAAAATGAATATATTCTGAAGGAAATATGGAGCAAACTTCTTCAAAAATCACATCAAGAAATTTATACACTTCTTCATTTGTTGGATCAAATGTATTCGGTGTTCGCTGATTACCCCAGTACGCCCAAGAGGCCAAAAAAGGAAAAACATATGGAGGATTGGTTTTTTGGTTCACACTCAATTCAGGGTACGCAAGTAATGCAGGCCAAGAATGTCCAGGTAAATCTATTTCCGGAACAATTGTAATATTCCTTTCGGCAGCATATTGAACCAAATCTATAATTTGTTCTTGGGTGTAGAAACCACTTCTTTCAGTCGGTTCATTATAGCTTTCGTGGAATATTGTTGTTTGTGGAGTGGTTAATTTCGGGTAATTTTTAATCTCAATTCTCCACCCTTGATCATCAGTAAGGTGAAAATGAAAAACATTCATTTTATAAAGTGCCATTACATCCAGATATTTCTTAACAACATCAACACTATAAAATGTACGACTTACATCTTTCATATATCCTCTCCATGAAAAACGTGGCTTGTCCTCGATTGAAACGCAAGGAACTATCCATTCTGCATTTTTAATAATCGTAGAACTTTGTGCAGCACTTGGCAGCATCTGCAAAATGGTTTGTGTTCCATAAAAAAGTCCGGCGGCTTCATAAGCTTCAATAACAATCTTATTTTGCGAAACATCAAGTTTATATCCTTCAGGGCCAAGTTCTTTTAGATTTTTATTTATAACTAAATTAATGTTCTCATCTTTAGTCCCCAACTTTAAATCAAAACCGCTTGCCTGATTAATGCCGGCCATAAATAAGTTTGCAACAGATGCTGCTTTAGCATCCTGTTCAGATATGTTTATACCAGTATTTTCAGTAATTACAAAAACACCTTTTTTAGATGTCAACATTTCTGGTTTTGGAATAATATTTACATCCAGGCTGGTATCCGCATACTTTTTTTTCAAATCTTTGCTGCAAGAAGTAAATACCAGAAAAAGGCTTAATACAATTCCTAATAGCCAATAGTGTTTCATATTTCTATTCATTTTTCTTATTTTATAAATTTATATTCGTACAATATTTTTTTTGTGATCCCTGCATGAGCAGCAGTGCACACTTATTCAAGGTCTGGTTAAATTATGAGCGGCATAAAAATAATAAAAAAAATGCAAATAAAGCCTGCCAAATACTTGATTTATTCTCAGCTTTTTAACTTATTCTTAACCCGCATTAAAATATTTTCATGTAGTTACGGCTATTAAAAAATGTTTATGCCCTTGTAATATTTCATAACATGGTAAACTTGCATCTTATTCATTATATTTGTTTCTTGCAACAAATTAATTAATAGAGCTGGCCTTAAAAGCAATTAAAGGTGGCCTCTAAAAATTCAATTATTAAGGCTTGCCAAAATTTTTAAGCTCGATTTTACTATTGTAAATGAGTGTTTTAAAATTTTGGCGTAACGCAGAGAAGTGGATTTTTAGAGGTTGCCTAAAATATAAACAGATGAAACAAGCATGTTAAAAATAATTATTAACACACACGAGAATGATTATTTTTGACATGCGGTAACATCTGACCAATAGAAATAATTAAATATAAACAGATGAAACAAGTCCCGATTTTTTCGGGACGGTTCCATCCGACCTATAAAAAAACAAAAAAAATAAACGGATGAAAAATAAAACAATAAATATAATATTAATTCTTAGCTTTATCTTCGTTTCTTCCTGTAAGGATTTAACTGAGATAAACACAAACCCTGTAGGAGTTTATGAGGTTACCAGTGATTTTTACCTTTCTACTGTTTTAACAGATGCGGCTAATGTATATCATAATGGTGTGTATTCAGATTATAGTATACTTGGTTTAATGCAATATTTACAAAAAGACTGGCACGGAGGTTCAGAAAGCAATTTTGACTGGGAACCTATGGGATGGTCTGAATATTATAGTATTTTAAGGACTAATAAGAAACTGTATGAACAGGCTGTTAATAATGAGGAGGAATTTTACCAGGGTGTTTCACTTATAATGAAATCTTTTCTGTTTGGTTTTATTACTGATTTATGGGGCGATGCCCCTTATAGTGAAGCTTTACAGGGTAATGACGAATTATTTTATCCAAAGTATGACGATCAGGAGGATATTTATACCGGTTTGCTAGCTGATCTTGAAACGGCAAACACATTATTATCAAAAAATACAGATGAATATATTTTAGGCTCTCCTGCCTATGATGTTATATATAATGGGAATCCTTCCAAATGGAGAAAGTTAGCCAACTCGCTTTTGCTTCGTTATTATATGCGCTTAAGTGAAAAATTACCCGGTGTGGCACAGGAAGGTGTTGAGAAAATCCTGACAAACCCGACAGAATATCCTGTTTTTGAGAGTAATGCGGATAATGCTTTTGTGGCATATATCGGTAGTGAATCCTGGGATTCTTGGTCCGGTGGGGAACTTTATGACGCTACAGGAGATGAGTTTAGAAGAAGGAAACCTTGTAGGACAATGGTCGATACATTAAATTCTTTAAACGACCCGAGATTGGAAATTTGGATTAAACCGGTTGATATTCAGATTGTGGTTGAACAAGAACCTTATACTAATAATGAACCGGATATCACCATTGATGATAAACGTTTTTTGCACGATACTGTTTCAATTTTACAAGGTGGAAATTATGATACTTCCAAATATGTAGGCTTACCTCCTAATATGCCGGATGCACGTACATATAATTTAGAAACTACCCTGACAGATGGTTATAATTCACATATATCATCTTTAACAGATATGTACCGTGCAGATGCGCACGAACTTGTGAAGGCAAACCTTATTACTTATGCCGAAGTTTGTTTTATTAAAGCCGAAGCTGCACAAAAAGGGTGGGGTGCCGGAGGGGGGGCAAGTGAATTTTACAATCAAGGAGTAAGTGCAGCTTTATCGCAATACGGAGTAGGTTCTGGTGAAGCAGATAATTACTTGACCCGGGAGCGGGTTCAGTTTGATAATAGCCTTGAACGCATTATTGAACAAAAATGGTTATCCTTGTGGATGTCACCCGAGTCTTGGTTTGATTACAGGCGCACCGGTTTTCCTGTTATTCAACTTGGCGATGGTGCTTTATTTTCAGAACTACCTTTGCGCTTTATATACTCTGATGATGAGCAACTAAATAATGCTGAAAATTGGAATTTGGCGGTTGACAAATTGGAAGAAACACAGTATTCTATGCAAAAAGATCATCATTATTCAAAAATGTGGTTGTTGCAGGGAACGGGTAAACCGTATTAAAATTAGAAACTGGTAATTACATAATCAGGCATTAGATTTGCTATAAGTAGTTATTCGCTTGCAAATAAACAAATGCTATAATGAGTTAATGATATAATGCTTAAATGATATAATGCTTAAATGATACAATAATCAAATAAACGAATAAACAAATAAACAGATAACTCAAAGACAACAAATAACAGCAAATGCTTAACAATGACCAATGACCAATGACTAATGACAGCGAAGCGAATGACTAATGACCAAACAGGGTAATAAACAACGGCTAAATACGTTTTGTTTACAAATGAATACATGTATATAAGTAAAAACTCTTAAAAACTGTAAATTAAGGAACCATTATGGTTTTGAGAGATTATTTTAGAAAAACTCAAATATTAACTTAAAAACAAGAAGAATGAAAAAAACAATTTTTAATCTAAGTTTATTATTGGTGTCTTTTGCACTGATTCTTAGTTCATGTGGTGAAGATCCAAAACCTGAACCAACAATTGATTTTACTGCTACAGTTGTAGGTAAAGTTGTAACTTTTACTTCTACAGCTACTGATGTAACAACTTATGCCTGGACATTTGGTGATGGAGATGTTTCCATCGAAGCCAGCCCTGAACATACCTATGCAATTGGTGGTGATTATGAAGTAACATGTGATGTAATAGGTGAAGGCGGTACTGCAACTGTAACAAAAACAGTTTCTGTTGAAATGACTGATACTGATTTACTTGCAGGTGCTGATGGCAAAACATGGAAACTTGACGCAGGTACTGATGGTTATGCTATAGAGATTTTCGATTTGGAGCAAGATGGTGCAATTGATACAACTGACCTGCCTGCCCTTTTCTTATTCGGTGTTCTAATGGAAGAAGAATATAATGATGTAGTTACATTCAACCCTGATGGTTCGGTTACTGTAGATAATGACAATGGTAAGACATTTGGCTCAATAACTTCTGCAATGGCATTACTTGGTTTGGCTGATGAAGAAGCCTTTATGGGTGCTGTTGGGGCAGGAACAGTTAAATTACCTATGGTAGATGAAGATGATGATGATGTACCGGAAACCCCTACTACTGAATTTGGTGTTTGTTCTTTTGATTATACGGTACCTGCCGGAACTTGGGAGTTCAGTACCGATGATATTGTCGTTAATGATGAATTAGATGCAATGGGTCTTAATAGAACCTATTCAGGTGAAAATCATATAAAGTTCTCAACCGGGTCATATGCAGGATTATTAAATGTTGGGCAACCAGAAGCCAGGATAAAATCACTTACAAATGATAGACTTATCTTGACATACTTCCTTGATGTTCCGGTGGATTTGGGTGCAGGTCCAATGGTTCCAACTGTATACACTGTTGAGCTTAATTTAATTCCTATAGCTAAATAATTAAGCTTTGATTATATAAGCAAAAGCAAGAGGCTGCCTGATTAATTTAGGCAGCCTTTATATTTGGTCAAGACAAATAATTATTAAAAGCCTGCTATAACCTATACAGAGTGCTTAAAATTTCATTGATTAATAAGTAGATACTAAAGCCTTCTTTGTGACCTATGTGATTTATCATATTCTTATATTCAAAGCATAAGTATTGTTGATTATTTTTGAGCTAAGTTTAAGCCTTTCGTAACCAAAATAATCAATAAATACATTATGATTAAGGTTTTTCTTTTTTCCCTTAAGGCTTAATATCATAAGAAAATTTATATTTTGCATTTTTTATTTCTTCAGTTAAATAACCGGCAAGTGCATCATATATGTATACTTTAGCTATTCTCATTTTCTCTGTTATATTTTTCCATCAATGGACTGTCTAATAATATATTGATATTCAATTCGTTTAAAACATTTATAATTGATTTGAATTGAACAGTTTCCTTTCCTTTTTCAATATCAAAAACAACCGTTACAATTATATTTAGTTATTTAAATCAATTATAAATAAAGGATAATTTGTATTTTAGCGTGTACGAACACGGTTAATAATTAATCTTTGATTACATTTGTTGTGTACGTACACGATATTTATGGTTTCTTAAAATGATAAGTAAAAACAGAAAGATACGAATTAAAGATATTGCTGAGAAAGCTAAGGTTTCTGCCGGAACTATAGATCGTGTCCTGCACAATAGAGGTGATGTTAATAAAGAAACAAAAGAAAAGGTATTAAAGATAATTGCTGAACTCGGTTATAAACCAAATTTGTTAGCAAAATCTTTGGCCTCCAGAAAGGTAATAAAAATTGCAATTCTTATTCCTGAAGTAAAGGAAGGTCAGAACCTTTACTGGGAAAAACCATTGCTTGGCATACAAAAATCTATCAAAGAATTACGTGATTTTAACGTTGAAGTCAAACTTTTTACTTTTAAGCTAGGTGATGAAAAAACTTTTGAAGAGCATTGCAAAAGTATTTCGTCATTTAATGCCCAGGGTGTAATTTTTGCACCTGTTTTTAAAACTTTATCTGAAGAGTTGGCTTTTAAATGTGAAGCGGCGGGAATACCTTATATCTTTATTGATACCTATCTGGAAGGTTTATCCCCTTTAACATATTTTGGTCAGAATGCTGTTCAAAGTGGCTATTTAAGTGCTAAACTGATGTTTTATGCATTAAACAATAAGGATAAAATTCTAATACTAAACATAGCTAATAAAAATGCTATCAGCGATCACCTGAAGATGAGGGAAGAAGGTTTTTTAAAGTTTATGTCAGAGAAAGCACTGGATAAATCATTTCAAATTATAACTGAACGAATTGATTTAAATGAAAAAAACGAGCCAATCAGGGTTTTAAATCAGGTTTTTAAAACAGATCCTGATATTAAAGCTGTTTTTGCAACTAATTCAAAAGTGTATATCGCGGCTAAATTCCTGAGTGAGAATGGAATGGGCGATCGCTTGCTAATAGGTTACGATTTAATTGAAAAAAACCTGGAGTATCTGAAAGACGGATCAATTGATTTTTTAATTTGTCAAAAACCTGAGGAACAGGGCTACAAAAGCGTTATGACCTTATTTAATTATCTGCTTGGTGGAGCTCAGGCAGATAAAATGAACTACAGTCAGATTGATATTATTATGCAAGAAAATATTGAATATTATAAAAATTCTTAAATAAAATTATGAAACTTAATTTTAATGATCTTAAAGATAAAGTTTGTGTACTAACCGGAGGTGCAGGTGTAATTGGTGAAGCTTTAGCACGTGGGTTAGCTGCAACAGGTGTAAAAATGGCTATTCTTGACCTGGATGAAGAAAAAGCAATTAAATTGGCTGATTTGTTGCAAAAAGAGTTTGGGGTAGAAACGAAAGGCTATATGGCCGATGTATTGGATAAAGCGTCCCTCGTTGCCGTTAAGGAAAGAATCAATAACGATCTTGGTAAAATAGATTTGTTAATTAACGGTGCAGGAGGCAATTCACCAAAAGCAACTACCCAACTAGAAAGATTGGAAAAAGAAAATTTGAACGAACTTGAGAAATCATTCTATGGTCTTGACCCGGAAGGGTTCGATTTTGTTTTTGCTTTAAACTTCAAAGGTACACTGCTACCATCTATGGTTTTCTCAACCGATATGCTGGAAACAGGTAAAGGGGCAATTTTAAACATTTCTTCGATGAACAGTTATAAGCCGTTAACAAAGATCCCTGCTTATTCTGCAGCAAAAGCATCCATCAATAATTTTACTGAATGGCTGGCTGTTCATTTGGCAAAAACAGGGATTCGTGTAAATGCAATTGCACCTGGTTTCTTTTTAACAAATCAGAATAGATTTTTACTTGTTGATGAAAAAACAGGAGAATCAACAGAACGCGGTAAAAAAATTATCAATAATACACCTATGGGACGCTATGGCAATGTAGAAGAATTAACAGGGACGGTACTTTATTTATTGAGTGATGTTTCAAGGTTTGTAACCGGTATCTGTATCCCTGTTGATGGTGGGTATAGTGCTTTTGGTGGAGTGTAACTTGTCTTATCATGATATAGTTTTACCTAAAGTTTGTTATAATATTTCATTTTCCGATTAATCGTAAGTCGTAAATCTAAAATAGTCAATCGTAAATGAATTAATTTACAATTTTTGATTGACGATTAATCGAATTAAACTAAAAGTTTCCTTTTGGGGTAAACCATATTTATGATAGCACAGCGAAGCAACCAGCAACCATTAATAAGTAACATATAACAAGAAAAAAATGAGCATTAAACTAAAAAAACAGTATAAATATTCCCTTTTGGTTCCTACAAGTATGGGGATTCGGATTACCCCGGAAAACGGGCAGCCTGTTCACAGCAGCGATACATTTAAAATGCAGGCTACAAGTGCTGAAACTAATGTGGCAAGTATTTCTTCCTATCTGGGATTACCTGTAAAAGTATTGACTACTTTTGTAAAAGACAGCCCTATTGCACAATTTATAAAAAGCAACCTGAAATCCCGTTTTATGGATTTTGAAGGGTCTGAAGTTGAACAGGGGAATCCCTGGGGGTACAGGCATCAGATAAATATTGCGGATAGCGGATATGGTACCCGTGGGCCTCGTGTATTAAACGACAGGGCAGGAGAAGTTGGAAGAACGCTAAATGTGAAAAATTTCGATCTTGAAAGAATTTTTGGTAAAGAAGGTGTCCAGGTAGTGCATTTGTCCGGTTTGATCGCCGCGCTTTCAGAAGATACCGGTAAGTTTTGTTTGGAAATAGCAAGGGCGGCGAAAAAGTATGATACCAAAATATCATTCGACCTCAATTACCGGGCTTCCTTTTGGAAAGGTCGCGAACAGGAGCTCAAGGGGATTTTTACAGAAATAGCTTCTGTTTCCGATATCCTGATAGGGAACGAAGAAGACTTTCAGCTTTGTTTGGGGATTAAAGGCCCTGAAGCAGGTGGTAAAGACATCGAAATAGAAATTGACGGTTTCAAGGAAATGATAGGAAGGGTAAAAACAGCCTTTCCAAATGCTTCTGTGTTTGCAACTACTTTACGTGAAGTGGTCAGTGCAAATGAACATTTATGGGGGGCAATTATGTATGCTGACGATGAATGGCAGGTAATCAAGCCGAGAACAATAAAGGTGCTCGACAGAATTGGTGGAGGTGACGGTTTTGTCGGAGGTATGCTTTATGGTATTTTAAAAGAATGGGTGCCGGAGAAATGGGCACAATTCGGATGGGCAACAGGGGCTCTGGCAACGACCTTTTTAACCGATTACGCACAACCTGCTGATGAGGATATGGTCTGGAGCGTTTGGGAGGGTAATGCAAGGGTGAAAAGATAAAAATAACTTTTAAATTATGATGTACTTTGAAAGAGGGTCTGTAACAGATAAATTAAGCTCAAAAGATTTGATGGAAGGCTTAAAAATTGCTTTTCAAAAATTAGGTAAAAAAA
>JBDLJL010000180.1:0-10078 GCA_039714415.1 Bacteroidota bacterium | reverse complement strand
TGGAAAAGGGTTTATGGCCTTGAAATTCCGACCGTCAATTATTAATACCGAAGTAATTGAAAACAAGGAAGTAAAACTGGAATGGAATTTCCCTGAAGAACATAATGATGATATTGAGTATTTTAACGTATACCGGGCAAAAAAGAGCAATGGCAATTATAAGGAAATTGCCGGCAACCTAAACCCCGATGTCCGTTCCTATACGGATGAAAAACCCGGGATGAGCAATTACTACGTCATCAGGGCATTTGATGCGAACAAACAAACAAGCAGTTCTTTCACGACACTTGCACAGTTAATTGATAGTTTCCCCCCTGCCAAACCAGTTGCCCCAAAAGCATTTATTGATACTTTGGGTAATGTTACTTTGAACTGGGAAAAGTCAAAGGAAGAGGACATCCTCGGTTACCGCGTATTCCGTTCCAATTTTTTAAATGCTGAATTTGGACAACAAACCAATTCTGCCATTGCCGATACTTTTTATACCGAGCATATCAATATAAAAAACCTCAGCAAAAAAATATATTATAAGATTGCAGCGGTTGACTTGAACTTCAACCAATCGGAACTTTCAGAAGCTTTGCTTTTGGAAAAACCTGACATAATACCCCCGGTACCACCATTGTTTAAGCAAGCGAAGTCCACGGTTGAGGGTGTAAAATTGTCCTGGATAAACTCTTCATCAAATGATGTTGTTAAATACATACTTTTCAGAAGGAAAGCTGGCAAAGAACAGTGGACAAGCATAGCTGTTATACAGGTTTCCGATTCAGTAAACAACTTTATAGATAAACAACTCACGGCAAAAAGATTATATGAATATACCATGATTGCAGTTGATGGAAGCGATAACAAATCAGAACCTTGTAAACCGGTTTTTGCACGAAAAATAGATACCGGTATCCGGCCTTCAATAGAAAATATTAAAACAGAGACAGATAATACAAATAAAGAAATAACAATTTTATGGGATTATCCTTATAATAATCTGAAAAACTACCTGATTTACCGTGCTTTTCACGATCAAAAAATTACCTATTATAAAATGGTCCAGGCAAATAAAAATAAATTTATAGATGACAAAGTACAAATAAACACAATATATAAATACCGGATAAAAGCTGTTTTTTCAGATGGTTCTGAATCAAGTTTTAGTGAAGAAATAGTTGTTGAATATTAAAATATCTATTAGCTGTTAGCTGTTAGCATCTAGCAGTTAGCCAAAGCAAGTTGCCAACATCCAACAGCTAGATGCCAAAAGCCAGCAGCCAAAATAAAAAAAAAATGAAGAAAGTACTCTCAATTATACTGCTAACTCTAATCTCAAGCGTTGCATCCGCACAGGATGTTGAGCATTTATTTGACCGTTTTAAAAAAAAGCCATTTAAGTTTTCTGGTGGGATATCGGCCAACCAGGTTTTTTATGGGGTAAATGGTATCGATAGCAGACGTTCACCATATACATATTACCTTTCAGGGAATATTAACACCTCACTTTATGGTTGGAACTTTCCACTTTCATTTTCATTTTCCGACCAGGAATTACAATACCAGACCCCACCATTACAAAAGTTTAACCGGATAGGTATAGCACCTTATTACAAATGGATAAAACTACATGCGGGTTACAGCAACATGACTTTTTCACCATATACGTTAAATGGCTACACATTTGTTGGTGCCGGGGCAGAACTTACACCCGGTAAAATATTCAATTTCGGTGTCATGTATGGCCGTTTACATGAAGCTATGGAAGAAGATACCAGTAAAAATATTACACCGGTTTATAAAAGAATTGGCTATGGTTTTAAAATTGGTGCTAAAAAGGATGCTGATTTTATCGATTTTATATTTTTTAAAGCACAGGATGATGCTAATTCATTGCACAATGTGTCAGAAGAATGGGAAATCAAACCGGGCGAGAACCTTGTTTTAGGTGTTCAGGGTGGAAAAACACTTGCTAAAAATATTAAATTGAAACTTGAATATGCGAGCAGTGCCATTACACGTGATATCAGGTCAGAAAAACAAACTGAAAAAGTACCAATACTATATCAAAATATTACAGGTCTTTTTACACCCCGGGTATCAAGCGGCTTTTACGATGCCCTAAAAGGAGCTTTGGATTATGCTGGAAACGGCTACGGTTTAGGTGTGGCTTATGAAAGGATTGATCCGGGTTACGAAACAATGGGGGCTTACTATTTTAACAATGATTTAGAAAATTTTACCATAAATGCAAATACCGCCGTATTTAAAAACAAAATGCAAATGGCAGTAAATTTTGGTTTGGAACGCAATAACCTTGATGATGACAAGCTTTCAACAATGAAAAAAACAGTTGGTGCATTCAACATAAATTTTTCACCTTCGCCTAAATGGAATATTGCTTCATCTTATTCAAACTTTACAAGCTTCACAAATATCCGTTCTGATTTTGACTATATCAACCAGATAAATCCCATTATGCCATTAGATACTTTAAATTTTACCCAACTTACCCAAAGCGCAAATACCAATATTTCATACTTGATTGGCGATCCTTCAAATAGTGATAAAAAGCAGTTTATAAACCTTAATTTAAGTGTTCAAATAGCTGCAAATGAGCAGGAAGGGAATGCAAATTCCGGCTCTTCATTTTACAATGGAAATGCCAGTTATTCTTTAAGCCTGGTGCCCCAAAATATGACAATCTCCACATCATTAAATGCAAATTATACTGAAATGCCCGGTGCTTATAATTTTATGGCTGGTCCAATGGTTTCTGTTAGTCGTTTGTTTTTTGAAAAAGCTTTACGGTCCAGCACGTCAATTGCCTGGAACAGGACTTATACTAATGAAGAAATGGTAAATGAAATCGTAAATTTCAGGATTAACGGTTCTTATGCAATAAAGAAAAAGCACCGGTTAAACCTTAGTATTATTGTTCTGAACAAATCAACAAGTTCGCAAAATACCGGAAGTTTTACCGAATTTACTGCTACTTTGGGCTATAGTTATAGCTTTGCTACAAAAGATAGTAAAAAGAAATGAAAGAGGTGTAATAAAAAAGAAACGATTCACTTGAAAAATAACTGGCCTTAGTTAATTACCAAGAACCAGTTATTATTAATAAATTAATGACTTACCTTTTATCAGGATAAGGCGGTGGATTTGGAATTGATTTACCTTTTTGTTTTCAAATCTTCTATTTGCTTTTTTGTCATTTTAGAAACCACCAAATTATACGAATCATCAATCCATTGCTGGATAGTACCTGTAGCAATACTACCATCTACTACAATTGTGTTCCAATGCTTTTTGTTCATATGATACCCGGGTTTTACCGCAGGATATTGTTCCCTAAGCTCAATAGCTTTATCAGGATGACATTTTAGGTTGATATTTAAATCGCCATCCAGGTTTCCAAGAGCAAACATCTTGTCCAACACTTTCATAACAAGAGTAGTATTATCAAAAGGGAAACTTTCTGTTACCCCTTTTTTTGCAAGACAATACGTTCTGAATTTTTCTATGTCCATTTTTAATTATTTTACAATCGGATAAAACGCATCTTCAATATGCTCTATAATATGGTCTTCATCTTTAATAATTACAGAAATTATATCTAAACGCACTTCATTTTCTAAATTTTTTGATTCAATGTACGCATTTGCCCCTTCAATAATAAATTTTTGCTTTTTTCTTGTTACTGCATCTTTAGGGTTCTCTAATGATCCAAATTTTCGTGTTTTTACCTCAACAAAAACAAGAAATTCTTTATCTATTGCAATAATATCAAGCTCTTTCTTTTTCCAACGCCAATTTCTGTCGAGAAGTTTATACCCTTTTTGCAACAAGTAGCGTGTGGCTATATCTTCGCCTAAAACACCTAATTCATTATGAGTAGCCATTTAGTTTTAATTTTAATTCCTTATCTTGTATTTTTGGTCTGAAATTAGAATGTACAAATTTGGTTGAAACAAGAGTGTGAAAATTAACGAAAAACCTTAGTCTATGCAAATGTTTTATAATTCCTTAGTAGTTATTATTTTGCTAATTAACGTATCTGCTTCATCAAATTATGCTCAAAGCAAAAAGTTTGAGGGAGAAATTGTTTTTGTAAAAGAAACCTTAAAAGATACCAGTTATTTTTCATACAAAATAAAGGGTAACAAGGTTAGGGTTGATGAGTTAGACAGAAACCTGAATACAAAAAATTATATGATAATTGATATTAATACTCCTGTAATTTATGCTGTAAATCCTAGCCGGAAACTATATACAAATATGCCAGTTCGTCCCTGGAATTATGATAATGCACCACAAAGCAATTTCCAGATAATAAAAACTGAAAACTACAAGTACTTAAATGGGTACAAGTGCAATCAGTGGCGTGTTAGGAATAAAAAAGAAAATACTGAAATAGCCTATTGGGTTGCCTCTGACCAATTTACTTTTTTTCAAAAACTTTTAAGAATAATAAATATTGCTGATAAAAATTCAGATTATTACCTCAGGATACCTGAAACTGAAGGAATCTTTCCCATGCTTTCAGTTGAAATGACCATACTCAGGTCGTGGAAATCGAAATTGGAAGTAATTAAAGTTGACAAAAAAAATATGGAAACAGCTCTTTTTGAAATTCCTGCCGATTATAACTTATTTCAGAAAAATTAAGCACAATTAAAAACCATATCAGAAGTATCGATAATTTTAACAAAAGGTTGTCCATAAATTTTTGAACACAAAAACAGCAAAAAAACCATATAAAATTCTGAAAAACAATTTTCGACTATTACCTTTGCACGTTCGTTTCCAAAATAAAAAAATACTCCGATGAAAGATTTCAAACGTTATATGGTAACCTCTGCCCTTCCCTATGCAAACGGGCCTGTTCATATCGGGCATTTAGCAGGTGTTTACATCCCTTCAGATATATATGTGAGATATTTAAGGTTGAGAAAAAAAGATGTTATTTGGGTTTGTGGTTCAGATGAACATGGTGTACCTATTACTTTAAAGGCGAAAAAAGAAAATAAAAGCCCTCAGGATGTGGTAGATAAATATCATGAAATCATAAAAAAATCATTTGCTGAACTGGGAATTTCGTTTGATATATATTCACGTACAAGTGCAAAAATACACCATGAAACGGCTTCTGAAATTTTTAAAAAGATAAATAGTAAAAATGGTTTCATAGAAAAAACCACAGAACAATATTATGATCCCGAAGCACAACAGTTCCTGGCAGACCGTTATATTACTGGTACCTGCCCTCATTGTGGGTACGAAAAAGCTTATGGTGACCAATGTGAAAAATGTGGGACATCATTAAGTGCAACGGAACTAATTAATGCAAAATCTACAGTAAGTGGTGCCCAACCGGAATTGAAGCCAACTAAACACTGGTTTTTACCTCTTGACACTTATGAACCTTTTTTAAAAGAATGGATTATTGAAGGGCATAAAGAGTGGAAACCTAATGTTTATGGCCAATGCAAATCATGGATTGACCAGGGATTACAACCCCGTGCCGTAAGTCGTGATTTAAATTGGGGAGTTCCTGTACCTGCTGAAAATGCTGAAGGGAAAGTACTATATGTATGGTTTGATGCACCAATTGGCTATATTTCAGCAACAAAAGAATTAACAAATGATTGGGAAAAATACTGGAAAAGCCCTGATTCTAAGCTGGTTCATTTTATCGGAAAAGATAATATTGTATTTCATTGTATCATTTTCCCTTCTATGCTGAAAGCAGAAGGCTCATACATATTACCCGAAAATGTTCCTGCCAATGAATTTTTAAACCTTGAAGGTGATAAAATATCTACCTCAAGAAACTGGGCAGTTTGGCTACATGAATATTTAGAAGAATTTAAAGACAAGCAAGATGTTTTACGTTATGTTTTAACTGCAAATGCCCCTGAAACTAAAGACAATGACTTCACCTGGAAAGATTTTCAGGCAAGAAATAATAATGAACTGGTTGCTATTTTGGGTAATTTTGTTAACAGGGCATTGGTTTTAACCAATAAATATTATGATGGTCAAATTCCTGAACGCAATAAATTAATTGGTGAAGATCAAAATGTGCTCGATGAAATTGCTGTCCTAAAAGAGAAAGTAGAATATAGTATTGAAAATTACCGTTTCCGTGAAGCATTAAAAGAAGCAATGAACTTGGCACGATTAGGTAACAAATACCTGGCCGAAACCGAACCCTGGAAACTGATAAAAACGGATGAAGAAAGAGTAAAAACCATAATGAATATTGCGCTTCAAATAACAGCTTCTTTATCCATAATTCTTGAACCTTTTTTACCTTTTACTTCAGATAAGATTAGGGAAATTACCAATACTGACCGTTTTGATTGGGATCTTCTGGGTAGCCCCGATTTATTAAAAACTGGTCATCAGATTGCTAAGCCGGAACTTCTTTTTGCTAAAATTGAAGATAGTGAAATTGAGTTCCAGGTAAACAAACTACTGGCAACAAAAGAGCAAAACAAAGAAGAGGTGCATGAACCTGTAAAAGATGAAATTACTTTTGAAGATTTTCAAAAACTGGATATCCGTACAGGAAAAATAATTGAAGCAGAGAAAGTTGCCAAAACAAAAAAACTATTGAAGCTTTTAGTTGATACTGGCGTAGATAAACGTACTGTGGTTTCAGGAATTGCAGAGTTTTTTACTGCTGAAGAAGTCGTTGGTAAGCAAGTGAGCATATTATTAAACCTGGCACCGAGGAAGATAAAAGGAATTGAATCGCAAGGCATGATCCTTATGGCTGAAGACAAAAGTGGAAAGCTTCATTTTGTATCACCGGGCGATGAAATTAATAGTGGGTCTGGAATAAGATAATTTTCTAGTACAGTTACCAGTCTTCAGCTAGCATCTGCGAACTGAAGACTGACTACTAATTTCAGAGATCTTGATTCACAACCTGATATTCAGGCCATTACAGTTCTTTGTCCATTAATTGAATCTATCGCATAAGGTCATTAGTCACTGGTCATTTTCTCAAAATACAATTAACTAATTACCAGTCACTAATTACAAAAAATTAGTTTAATGGAAATAAGAAAAATATGACAATACAGATTGAGATAAGTCAGGATGTCTCAATTTTCTAAGCTTCCCCAAACAAGTTTTTTTCCAAAACCAAGCACGTTATGGGTCATTTTTATATATGTTGGTTGTAAAACCCAAAGGGTTGTTTTCATTAATGCAGCATAAGGAAAGCTTTTTAAATAGGCTTTTTTTGCTTTCTTTTTAAGTTCCGTTTCAGGTTGAAACATGGTACCGGTTAATTGAATTCCCTGGATTTTCCCAACAGTTTTGGTTTCCAGGACAATAGAAGCCGCTACATGATTTTGCGCTAGTGCATCTTGTGCATGTTTTGTATCAAGATCTGATGTGAAGACAAAGGCATTTTCATCCTCTAAATAAGTATAAAAGCAATTGGCACAATATGCTTTATTGTTATTAGATGTTGCCAGCGTTAACACATGGTGTTCATTTATAAATTCTATAATTCTTTTGTCAGGATTGTCCATGAAAAAAATTTTTGAAACAGGCAAAAATAAAAAGAAATTAAGAAAGATAATGGAAAACTTCTATAATAAAATATCCTAATTTTGTGTTAATTCATGTATTGTAACAAATTAATCCGTAATTTAATGATACGAATACTACGTTTTATCCTAATTGGAATATTATTTTTCCAATTTTCTGCAATTGCTCAGAACCCAGTTGGAAAAAATTACAACCAAAGCTATTTACGCTTGCAGTTTGAAGTTGATCCTGGTGTTAATTATATTAAAGGGGGAATAACTTTTTATTTCAAAATTACCAACACTACCAATCAGTTAAGTTTTGATATGGGTATGGGTATTTCTGTCGATTCAATTCTGTTTAGAAATTCTCAATTACAAAGCTCAAAGGCCAATAATATTCTTACTGTAAAACTGACAGAAAATATATCATTAGGAACAATCGACTCTTTAACTATTTATTACCAGGGAACACCCGAAGGTGGTGGGTTTGGTTCTTTTACAACATCTTCCCATAATGGCATACCTGTTATGTGGACACTTTCTGAACCTTATGGGGCAAAAGACTGGTGGCCTTGTAAGCAAGTATTAACAGATAAAGCTGATTCAATTGATATTTTTATTACACATCCTTCACAGTACAAAGCAGCTGCCAATGGAATACTTATATCTGAAACAATTATTGGAGACAAAAAAATAACCCATTGGAAACATAAACATGCTATCACTGCATATTTAATTGCTATTGCAATAACAAATTATGAAACATATTCTGATTATGTTCCTCTAGATAACAATGATTCAATTGAAGTCTTAAACTATGTTTATCCCGAAGATTTGAACAGTGCTAAACAGAACACCCCACAAGTGATAGAAATAATGCAGTTATACAATAAATTATTTATTGATTACCCCTATAAAAATGAAAAATACGGTCATGCACAATTTGGTTGGGGAGGTGGAATGGAACACCAGACCATGAGTTTTATGGGTAATTTTGGATTTTATTTAATAGCACATGAACTGGCCCATCAATGGTTTGGAGATTATATTACCTGTTCAAGCTGGAAAGAAATATGGCTAAATGAAGGTTTTGCTACCTATTGCGAAGGATTAACCATTGAGAACGGATTAACACAAGATAGTTGGGATTACTGGAAAAAAAGTAAAATAGATTATATTACAAGTGAGCCGGGTGGTTCTGTTATAGTTGATGATACAACTTCTGATTATCGAATATTTGATGGCCGTTTAAGTTATGCAAAGGGAGGTATGGTATTACACATGATTCGTGGTCAAATTGGTGATGAGTCTTTTTTTTCAGCTGTAAACAACTACTTAACAGATCCTAAGTTAATTAATGGTTTCGCCAGCACACAGGAGCTTCAAAATCATTTCGAAGTTGAAAGCGGCATGAACCTTAATAAGTTTTTTAATGATTGGATATATGGTCAGGGGTATCCCCTTTATACGCTTCATTGGGGGCAAAATGACGACAATATTGGTTTTTTGGATATTGAACAAAGCCAATCACATCCTTCCGTTGATTTTTTTGAATTGAAGGTCCCGGTAAAGTTTTCCGGTGAAGGCAAAGACACAACAATAATATTTAACAATAATGAAAATAATGAAGAATTTACCTGGCAATTGGATTTTAAAGTTGACCAAATAGAATTAGATCCTGACCTTTGGATAATTACTAAAGCTCCGGTTATTAAATATTATAGAACGGTTACTGATGAAGAAAAAGTGATTGTTTCACCCAATCCGGTAAAAGACAAATTGCAAGTAAGGGTCATTAGTTCTGGTAATTACAACAAATTAAGCGTTTTTAATGTAACAGGAAAGAAAATCAAAGAATACACAGATACAATTTATCCACAAAGGTTTACATTAGATGTTGAAGAATTACCTCAAGGAATATATTTTTTGATGCTGGATGATGATACCGAAAAAATAATTAAGAAGTTTGTTAAAAGTTGAGTTAACTGAAATAAAAAAAGCCTCAAAAAGAGGCTTTTGTAGTAGCGGGGACAGGACTTGAACCTGCGACCTCCGGGTTATGAGCCCGACGAGCTACCAACTGCTCTACCCCGCAATATATTTTTATTTGAATATTTTTCTGTTTTGCGTGTGCAAAGGTAATATTTATTAGCTCTCAGGCAAATAAAAATTGTTTTTTTTAACACTATTTAGCATTTTGTTTATTCCCTTTTGTAAACCAGCCATTTACAAAAAAAGAATGTGCTGTAAAAATAGTCATTCCCTATTTTCAAATAAACAAACAGAAAGTTCAAGAAACTACAACAATTTTCACTAAAATAACTTCTAATGAACCAATAGTTGAAAACCTGTTTTAACAGATAAAACCAAAAAGGAAATTATAGCGCAAGATTTTCCAAAAACAACTAAAGTTAAAGGATTTAACTTTGACTTAAGCGGGACATATAAAGCAGATAATGAATTTGAAAGTTTCAAAATAAAAAAGAGGCTTGAAGCCTCTTTTCTTATATACCATCCGTTTCAACAACCTTTGCCAG
>JBDLJL010000179.1:0-10139 GCA_039714415.1 Bacteroidota bacterium | reverse complement strand
TGTCCAAGTTCATATAGTTCGATCCCAAATTCCTTACAGTTTTCAGATAATTTATTTAACTGATTCCGTGAGAGTTCATCTTTAACTGGTAAGTGCTGGTTAATAGTAGGTGTGTTATGGTCTGCGGTTCCAATAGTTTGCATTGGCCTGAAAACAGGAATACCTCTTTTTCTAAGTCCATCAAATGCTTGGGGGCTCGTTACTTCGTGTATAAACTGTTTATCTATATATAAAACTGATGGTCCATTAGTTATTTTCTTAACTACATGTGCATCCCATATTTTATCAAAAAGTGTTTTCATCTGTTATATTGTTTACTTAGGCACGTTCAGTAGCCTAATTGTTTTATTGTTAAATTGATACTGATTAATTTTTAATTACCAATAAAGCATTTTAAAACCCGACAGAAAAGATTATCTGTCGGGCTCGTTGTTGCGTTAAATAAATATTTAGAACTCTTTTAGTTTGCTTCAGCTAGAGCTGTTTCCTTTTTTTTTACAGGAATAGCAAAACCATTGGTTTGTTCGATGGCATCTATAAATGCTTCAACAGAGGCTGTTATAATATCAGTGTTTGCTGAAAATCCATAATAACTGACACCACGACTTTTAATCTGTATATGTACTTTCCCAAGGTCATCGCTACCGCGTGTAATGGCTTGAATAAGAAACTCTTCAAGAATTACCTTTTTCTTTAGTATCTTTTTTACAGCAGTAAATGAAGCATCTATTGGCCCATTACCTGTACTTGTTGCTGATAAAAGTTCCCCGTTAATTTCTAAACGTACTATTGCCGTTGGTAATGGTGTTTTACCAGAAATAACCTGTAAATGATCTAACTTAATTTTATGCCCTTTAGCTTTTTGCATGCGTAACATTACCAATAGATCTTCATCTTTTATGTCTTTTTTCTTATCAGCTAAAACCACGAACTTTTCATAGGTTTTATCAAGTTCTTCTTTTGTTTGTATAACACCCAATATTTCTAATCTGTGTTTTAATGCAGCCCTTCCACTACGTGCTGTTAAAACTATTGAGGATTGATTAATACCAACTTCAACAGGGTCAATAATTTCATAATTTTCACGATTTTTTAATACACCATCCTGATGAATACCAGAGGAATGTGCAAAAGCATTACGCCCTACAATAGCTTTATTGGGTTGTACTGGCATGCGCATTAAAGTAGAAACCAATCGACTTGTTTTATATATCTTTTTTGATTTGATATCTGTTTTTAGCGGAATATCTTTTCTGCTTTGTAAAATCATGGCAATTTCTTCAAGAGAAGTATTACCTGCTCTTTCACCAATACCGTTGATTGTTACTTCTACCTGACGGGCACCATTTATTAAACCAGCAAGGGAATTTGCGGTAGCCATTCCCAAATCGTTATGGCAATGTGTTGATAAAATTGCTTTGTGTACCCCTCGAACATTTTCTTTCAGGAATTTAATTTTGTTACCAAATTCATCTGGTGTAGTATAACCTGTTGTATCCGGTATATTTATTACGGTTGCACCAGCAGCAATAACTGCTTCAACAACACGTGCAAGATATTCATTTTCCGTACGACCTGCATCTTCAGCATAAAATTCCACATCTTCAACAAAACGTTTGGCATATTTAACTGCTGCAATCGCTCTTTGAATAATTTCCTCAGGATTTGACCGAAGTTTATTATGAATATGATAATATGATGTTCCAATACCTGTATGTATCCTGCCAACTTTTGCATATTTTAATGCTTCCGCTGCAACTTCAATATCTTTTTCTACAGCCCGCGTAAGTGCACAAATGGTTGGTCTTTTAATTACTTTTGATATTTCGACCACTGAATTAAAATCACCAGGACTGGAAATAGGAAAACCAGCTTCAATTATATCTACACCCAAAACTTCAAGGGCTTTGGCAACTTCAATTTTTTCAATTGTATTTAATTGACAACCAGGCACCTGTTCCCCATCACGTAAGGTAGTGTCAAAAACATAAACTTTGTCATCCATTATAAAAGATTTTTAAATTTAGATTTTAGAATTAGATTTGCATAAGTTTAAAATCAAGACAATTTTAGTTACAAACAGAATTGTACTAAAACCAATATTTGGAAAATTTACTATGCGTTATGCAGATAGTTAATATGTTAATAATTTGTAAATATTTGGTTATAAGGTAATAGTAACAAAAGAAAAGCTAAATAAATTACGATGGCTAAAAGTAGTACTGATCATTTATTTCAATTAATAAAATCTTTAACTCCAGCTGAAAAAAGGTATTTTAAAGTCTTTGTTTCAAAAGGAAAAGATCAAAGCGATGCCAAATTTATTAAGCTTTTTAATTTAATAGAAAAATTTGAGGTTTATAATGAAACAAAAATATTAGAATCTGAAAAGTCGTTTAAATCCTCACAAATTTCTAACCTAAAGGCTCATTTATATAAACAAATTTTGCAGAGCCTTAATAATTATAATCCAGATGATGATGTTGAAATAAAAATCAGGGACTTATTAAATTATACGAACCTACTTTATAATAAATCTTTATTTGAACAATGCTGGAAAATGCTGGAAAAAGCTAGGCAAATGGCTGAATCGAATGATAAAATTTTATTGTTGTTTGAGGTTGTCGAATTTGAGAAAAAACTTCTTACCAAGTCTATTCGTACAGATATAAGTGAAAGCATACTTAAGCTTATCAGCGAGTCAGAAAAATTATTGAAAAGTATTAAAAATACAAGAACTTTTCAAAACTTATCAGTTAAGCTTTATACCTTTTATTTACAAATTGGCTTTATCCGTAATTCAGAAGATTTTGACCGGGCGAGCAGGTTTTTATATTCATCATTGCCCGCTTTTGATGAAGATAAACTGAGTTTTAATGAAAGAATGTTTTTATATCATTCATTTACAGGATATTATTTCTTTATTCAGGATTCTGAGCGCGGTTATGAATATGCAAAAAAATGGTTGCAATTATTTGAAGACCAGTCAGAAATGATCATACCTAAAATTGAATTTTATATTAAAGCTTTCAATAACCTGTTAGTTGCTCAATTTAAGCTATTTAAATATAAAGAGTTTGATGAATATTCAAAAAGGTTTGAAGCTATAGCTAAAATGCCAGGTTTGAATTTAAACTTTAACCTACAAAGACAGATTTTTAAATATTCATCAATTCATAAAATAAACAAATACTTCATTCTCGGTCGTTTTACCGAGGGAACAAAGATTATTCCCGATATTTCAAAAGGTCTAAAAAAATATGAAAACAAACTTGATACACATAGTTTAACCATATTTTATTACAAATTTGCCTGCATGTATTTTGGGGATGAAGATTACCAACAAGCGATTTATTGGTTAAATAAGATCATTAATGCAAAAGATGTAAATATACGTTCAGATATTCATGGTTTTGCCCGAATTTTAAACCTTATTAGTCATTGGGAATTAGAAAATATGGATATAGTGGACTATTATATCCGTTCAACCTACCGTTACTTAATAAAAAAAGCAGATTTTCATTTGTTTCAGAAATACATTCTCAAATTCTTAAGAAAATTATCAAATATATCACCAGATGCACTACAGCAGGCCTTTATTGATCTGAAAAAAGACCTGAAACCATTAAAAAATAATGCTTATGAAAAAAGGGCATTTGTATATTTTGATATTATATCCTGGTTAGAAAGTAAAATTGAAAACCGTTCAAATCAGCTTATTATCAGAGAAAAAGCAATGAAGAAGATAGAGTATCATGAGAATGGGGTGAAATAAAGTTTCAAGTTTCAGTTAGTGAGATACTGCAAAAGAGTGTTTTTGTCATGCTTGTTTCATTAAAATGAATTAATTTTATAAAAATCAGCAAAAAGTTGGAATAATGGCCGATTATCACCCAAAATACCTTGAAACTTATAAAAAAGGTCACTTTAAAAAAATTGTCAGGCAATTAGAAAGTGCTTTAGATAGCTGTGAATTATGCCCCAGGAAATGTAAAAGCAATCGAAATTTAGATAAAATAGGAATTTGCAACACCGGTAAATTGGCAAAAGTAGCCAGTTATGGACCTCACCATGGTGAAGAAAGTTGTCTGGTAGGACGAAACGGTTCAGGAACCATATTTTTTTCGAATTGTAATTTACTTTGTAATTTTTGTCAAAACTTTGATATAAGCCATGAAGGAATTGGGTATGAAGTCAGTAGTATTGAGTTAGCTGAAATCATGTTGAATTTACAAAAAAGAGGATGCCATAACATCAATTTTGTTACTCCATCTCATGTTGTTCCGCAAATAGTATTTGCATTGGAAATAGCTATTTCAAAAGGCTTAAATATTCCTTTAATATATAATTCAAGTGCATATGATAAGGTTGAAACATTACAGCTGCTGTACGGAATAATGGATATTTACATGCCCGATTTTAAGTTCATGGATCCTAAAGTTGCTAAAATTACATGTAATGCAGAAGATTATCCAGAGGTTGCAAAAAATGTTTTAAAGGAAATGTACCGGCAAGTTGGTAATTTAAAAATAAACAAAAATGGAATTGCAACAAACGGCTTATTGATCAGGCATTTGGTTATGCCCTCAGATTTTTCAGGTACTATTGATGTATTGAAATTTATTACTAAGGAAATTTCCATAAATTCTTTTGTGAACATTATGCCCCAATACAGACCAGAAGGAAGAGCCAATAAAACTCCGAAAATATCTCATTCGTTAAAAAGTGATGTCTATTATAAAGCTATAAATGATGCTGATCTTTTGGGTATTAAAAATTTACTATAGTAAAGATTGTTTGTTTGGAATATTCAGATTATCTTTATTTTAAATAATTTTGTTTATTTCTACGTTATTATAGAGTAAAAGATATATTTAAATAAAAAGTCCATGATCAGGTTATTAAAAATATTATCTGTAATTATTATAACCATATTTAGTAGTTTTTTGTCAGAAGCCCAAAGACTTAAGTTCACTACTGATACGGCTTACTTAAGAGAACTAAATCTGTATTTACAGAAATCATATAAAAAGGAACTTACGGAACAAGCTTATTTGGTTTTTTTCAATCAATGGAATTCTGGAAAATTAACCTTAGAGCAAAAAAGTCTGATTATACAATTATCAAATAATCTGTTAAAAAAGAGGGCAAATGCTTATCCTCATTTTTACGATTTTATGAATTTGTATATAAGTATAATCAATTCAGATAAACAGTCTTCGAATATTACAAAATGGACAAAGGCCTTTGAGTTTTATTCGCGTCAGCGTAACTTCAACAATTCAAAAATTGATCGTTTATTTAAGTCCGTTAATTATTTTATTGACAGTATGACTTTTTATGAAACCAGGGCTGTGAAATGGGCTTATGATAATGAAAATTTCCAACTCAAATTTAATGAGTCTGAAGGATTGAGAATAGAATTTGATAAAACAAACCTCATCTGTTATGCAAAAAGAGATAGTTTAATTGTGCGTAACACCAACGGATTTTATCTGCCTACAAAAAACCTTTGGGTTGGCAAGGGAGGTAAAATAAGTTGGGAGCGTGCAAACTATTCACCTGATAGTGTTTTCGTAAAACTTTCTGAATACCGTGCCATTTTAACAAAACCAGAAATAACTGCTGATAGTGTTGAATTTACTAATAAACATTATTTAAAAGGAACTCTTTTAGGGCGCCTTGATGAAAAAATCATTGCAAATGCTACAGGTGATAAGGCAAGTTATCCCAGGTTTGAATCTTATGAACAACGTATTGATTTACCGCAGATTGTACCTGATATTGATTTTACCGGGGGCTTTTTAATGCAGGGTGCAAGATTTTTAGGAAAAGGCGACGAAGGCCAAAAAGCAATTCTTTATTTTCATAAAGATAAAGAACTAATTGGGCGTGCCGAATCTGAAATGTTTTTATTTAGTCGCAATAGAATTTTCTCTCAAAAAGCAGATGTTTCTCTTATGCTTGGAGAAGATTCTTTATATTCCACGGCTATTGATTTGAACTATATAATAAAAGATCAAAAATTGCTGTTGACAAGCGATCGGCGAGACGAAATTGGTAGTTTGTTTATTGATTCATATCATGATTTGGATATAGAGATCCAACATGTTAGTTTTTCTTTGCAAGATAGCATCATCTATTTTAAACCCCCTCCGGCAACAGTTTATAGTAAAGCAATTTTTAGGTCATATAATTTTTATTCTGATGATGAATATGCACGATTAGGTCTGATGGACAATGTTCATCCGTTAGAAGCTATTAACAGCATGGTTAAGAAAGGGATGTTTATTTTTGGCCCCATACAGTTAGCTAATTATTTGGAAAAGGATGTTAAATATACCAGGCGCTTAATGATTATTTTAGCAAAAAAAGGTTTTATTCAATACAATCGAAGTGCCCAGGTAGCCTATGCTGAACAAAAGCTTTTTGATTATGTTCAATCAAAGTTCAGGACAAAGGATTATGATCAGATTGAAATTGTTTCAGAACCCCCAAAAGGGAATAATGCTATTTTGAACCTGAATGATATGATTATGACCATTTATGGTGTAAAACCCTTTGCTTTAAGTAATAACAGGCGAGTTGGTATAATTGCTAAGAATGGCGAAATCCGTGTAAAAGAGGACATGGAAATTGATTTTGATGGTAAATTGCAGGCGGGACTTGCACGGTTATACGGTGAAGGGCTAACTTTTAACTATGATGACTTTATTGTTGATTTAGACCAGATAGATTCGTTAAAACTAATTTACCAAAGTGAAGATAAAAATGAAGATAGCCTTTATGAATATGCCCCTGTTCTTTCAGTAATTGAAAATGTTACAGGGACACTTCAAATTGATGATTCGGAAAACAAAGCCGGAAATATAACATATCCAAATTATCCAATATTTGAAAGCCTTGATACATCCTATGTATTTTATGACCATAATAATGAACAGGATACTGTTTACGACAGGAACAAAGTGAGTTTTATGAATTATCCTTTTGTTATTGATAGTTTAAATTCAATTACTAAAAAAAATGTTATCATAAAGGGTATGTTTACTTCAGGTGGTATATTTCCTGATATTGAAGAAAATTTAACAGTACAAGGAGATTCTTCTCTGGGATTTGTCCATGAGTTAGATTCTACAGGCATGGAACTTTATAATGGCTTGGCGGTTTATGACAACACTATAACATTAAACAATAAAGGCATAAAAGGTGATGGGAAAATTCATTATTTAAATGCTCATGTTTATTCTGAAGATTTTGTGTTTTTTCCAGATTCCATGAATACTTATGCTAATAAATTTGAATTGGATATATTAAATAGTGATTCTGTAAATGTTGAATACCCTGATGTATATGGGGATTCAACCTACGTTCACTGGGAACCAAACAGAGATCAGATGTTTATTTCCTCTACCAATACTTCATTAAAAATGTTTAAAGAACAGGCAGAGTTTGAAGGTGAGATTAAATTAAACCCTAACAACCTAAAAGGAAAAGGAGATATGTCTTTTAAAAATGCCTCTTTGAAATCAAACAGTTACACTTTTTATGCTGAAAAGTTTACAGCGGACACATCAGATTTTAACCTCAAACCTATTGAGGTCGCTGAATCTCCTTTTTTAACCTATAATGTCAATGCAAATGTAGATTTTGAAAACAAAATTGGCCTTTTTAAATCAAATGGGGATAGTTCGTATATTGATTTCCCGGTCAACAGGTATAAATGTTATATGAACTATTATACTTGGTACATGGGGGTTGACCTTATTGATGTAGGAACTCTTGAGAGGTTTAAAACAGATTCGTTAATTGCTGATATTGGTACTTTGGATTCATTAACAAATCAATACAAATCTGATTTACTTCAAGACTATCAAGTTTCATTATCTGATACCGGATACACTGCGGAAGAGCTTTTGGCAAGCTCAGAATTTATTTCAACACACCCCGGTCAGGATTCTCTAAGGTTTATTGCCCGGTCATCTTCATATGACATAAAAAACCATGTTATAACTGCAAAAGGGGTTAAAATGATAAAAGTTGCTGATGCGCATATATATCCGTCCAGTGCATTAATTATTCACAAAAATGCTAAAATTGGAACTCTCTATAATGTAAGAATTGTTGCAAATACAACATCAAGGCATCATAAGTTTTACAGTTCAACAGTAGATATCTTTGGAGCAAAAAAATACATTGGTTCAGGTGACTATGAGTATTTGGACAGCCAGGAAAAAATGTCATTAATTCACTTTGATGAAATTAGGGTGGATAAAGAATTACAAACCTTAGCATATGGCAAAATCAAAGAGAAAGACCACTTTAAATTTAGTCCTGAATTTTCATATTTTGGTAAAGTTAAAATTAGCGCGAATAATAAACTTTTAAACTTTGATGGTTACACAAAAATTGGCCATGAATGTGATCACAGAATCTCAAGCTTTTGGTTGGGGTTCAAAGCAGATATTAAACCTGATAGTATTGTAATTCCAATTCCTGAAACTCCAAAGGATAAAGAATCAAGAAAACTATACACTGGGTTCTTTCAAACAATGGATTCTATAGGGATATATCCAACATTTTTAACAAGCAGGAATAAATTTTCTGATAGACAAATATTTAAAGCCGGAGGAAGAATTTATTATAACGAAGATAAAGAATATTTTGAAATCACAGATTCAGCGAAATTAGCAAACCCTGAACTTGAAGGAAATTATTTGGGTATGCATAAAAAACTTTGCATAGCTTTAGGTGAGGGTAATATTGATTTTGCACTAAATTTAGGCCATGTAAAATTGAATTCAGCAGGTAAATTAAGATATAATATGGAGTCCCGAAATTTGGCAATGAATATAATGTTGGGAGTTGATTTTTACTTTCATACAGGGGCTTTAAACTTTATGGCAGATAAACTAAATCAGGCATACGAACTAGAAGCTGTTGATGCATCAAAAACCCGGTTTCAAACAGCATTGAAAGAATTAGTTGGTTTAGAAAAATCTAAAAGCCTGATGAATGATATGTCTCTTACTGGAAATTTTACGGAGAGACCCCCAGAAATGGAAAAGGCGATTTTCTTTACAGATGTGGAAATGGTTTGGGATCAACCTAGTGGTACCTATAGGTCAAAAGGACCAATTGGCATTGGAACCATTAACAAAAACCCTATAAATAAAAGGGTCAATGGAATTATTGAATTGGCACCAAAACGAAGTGGTGATATTATTAGTATATATATTCCGATAAATGGAAAGGACTGGTTTTTCTTCTCTTATACACGGGGGACAATGAAAAGTGTTTCCTCATTTGATGATTTTAATGATTATATTGTTGATCTCAAGGACAAAGAAAGAAAGCCGCCTGTTAAAGATAGTGAAAACCCCTATATGTTTTTTCCTGCAAGCCAAAGGGTCAAAGATAATTTCCTTACCCAAATTGTCAATTCTATGATTAAAAAAGAGCAGGGTGATTTTAATGAGGATATTACAACTTCCAATGATGAAGAAGTTGAAGAAGAATCAGAACAGGAAATATTTGAAGAAGAAACTGAAGAAACCAATGTAGAAGAGGAGGTAATACTAGAGGAAGTTGAAGAAACAGGTGAAGAAATAACTACAGAAGAAGAAACTGAGTTAGAGGAACAGTTAGAAGAAAGTATTGAAGAAGAAAACCTTGAAAAGACCGAAGAGGAATTATTGGAAGAAGAAGTTGAAGAAACGGGTGAAGAAATAACTACAGAAGAAGAAACTGAGTTAGAGGAACAGTTAGAAGAAACTACTGAAGAAGAAAACCTTAAAGAGACAGAAGAGGATCTTTTAGAAGAAGAAGTTGAAGAAACGGGTGAAGAAATAACTACAGAAGAAGAAACTGAGTTAGAGGAACAGTTAGAAGAAACTACTGAAGAAGAAAACCTTAAAGAGACAGAAGAGGATCTTTTAGAAGAAGAAGTTGAAGAAACGGGTGAAGAAATAACTACAGAAGAAGAAACTGAGTTAGAGGAACAGTTAGAAGAAACTACTAAAGAAGAAAACCTTAAAGAGACAGAAGAGGATCTTTTAGAAGAAGAAGTTGAAGAAATAACGACAGAAGAGGAAACGGAGTCAGTGGAACAGTTAGAAGAAACTACTGAAGAAGAAAAC
>JBDLJL010000178.1:0-10157 GCA_039714415.1 Bacteroidota bacterium | reverse complement strand
TGTGCTTCACTGTCTTTTAACGAATCATAGGGTACAAATATAGAACATGAAATTCCTGCTTTTGCCAGATAATGTGCAAATGCTGTAGCTGTATTACCTGTACTGGCAACTACATACTCCTTTATTCCATATTCTTTTAATACACTGGCGGCAAGTGCCCCACCTTTATCTTTAAAGGTGCCTGTAGCAAAACTTTTATCATTCCTGTTTACATATATTTTTAGCTCAAGATTATACTTTTGTTTTGCATAATCTTCTAAAAATCCCCAACGCTCAATAGGGGCAACCCCTTCGCCTTCGGTAATAATATTTTCCTTATTTTCAAGTGGTAAAAAATCAAAGTAATGCCATAGACTTTCAGGTTTAGCATCATTACTAATTAATTGCTTGATTTTATTTTGATCAACGTTATAAATCGTATTTATTTTATGGTCACCACATTTCGGGCATGATTGATTATTAGCAAACCAATCTTTAAAACCTTCTATTTTTTCGCCACATGAACGGCATACAAAGTGAAATTTCTTATTCATAGGTCAATGTTTAAATTGTAACATGCAAAGATAAAAAAATCAATATATGAAACAAGCAAGATAAAAATAATCATTAACACAAAAACCAGTGATTGTTTTAAACTGGCGGTTCTTCCGCGGTAGTGGAATTAGGTAATGTCGCGACTTTTAATAATTAAAAAATAGACACATGAATTTAAAAGTTTTGCTAAAATAATGTTTAATTAAATTTCTATTTTATAAAAAATGCATATATTTGACTAATAAGATTTAATAAACTAAAATTATATTATAATGGACGTATCAAATTTAACAAACGAAAACAAAGTTTTTATCAGGACTATTTTTAATGAGATGCGCAAAAGCATAAAAGGATTTATGGATGAAAGAGATTTCAACTTATCAAACCCACAATTATTTACATTTTTAAGTAATGCGTCGGCGGCACTTGCCATTGCTAGTGATGGAACTATAGATGAACAAGAAATTGCTACCCTTGAAAAATTATCAAAAGGCATTGATGTAAAATCTGCTATAAGTCTTGATCTTATGGAAATGATGGCAGTGGCGTTCGAACCGGAAAATTGTATTACAAACGAAGAGTTTAATATCAGGGCAGGTGCAGAAATACTTTATCTGGCCAAAAATTTTGACAAGTATGAGCCGGCATTTGTTAATGCATTAAAAGCAATGCTTACTTTTGATATGGATCCAAAAAGAGATGGCTCATTAACTTCTTCTTTTAGCAAACTTATGGATACAATGATTGAAAATAATGTGAGTAAAAACAAAGATGCTGAAATGAAAAAAATGAAGGAATTAAAAACCAAAATAGGAATTTAATTAATATCTGTCAACAAATTCAGTATTTTGTATATTAAAATATTCAAAAGTGAACAGTCAGTAGTCTTCAGTTAGAAATTGCAGTAAACTGCGGACTGTCAACTTCTATATGTCTTAATATAAATTCTGTAAATTAATAAATCATAGAATTTTTAAGTTTGCATCCCGGTTACTGGGGGGTGTTTTTGCAATAAACCAGGGGTTTAGCAGATTCTCTTTATTATAAAGCACTTCTTTATTTGTTTCATAATTAGTTACGTTCCCACCTGCTGCTTTAACAATTGCATGTCCGGCTGCTGTGTCCCATTCCATCGTTGGGGCAAACCTGGGGTATATATCTGCCTCGCCATTGGCTATTAAGCATAATTTAAGTGAACTCCCCATACTTACTGTTTCAAGCTGTGGGTGTTTTATTTTTATTCCTTCAATAAATTCTTTTGTTTTGTCTGAAAGGTGAGATCGGCTTGCCACCACTCTATATTTTCTATTTAGTGACTGTGGGATTTCCGTCTTATTTGTTTGAATCATTTTAACAATGTCACTGATATTATTCCCTGGCTTAATATCTTTAACCATGAAGGCTTCACCATCTAAATAATTGAAATAAAGTGTTCTTAAAACAGGGCTGTATATAATGCCAAGAACTGATTTCTGATTATTAATAAGTGCAATATTCACAGTAAATTCGCCATTTCGTTTAATAAACTCCTTAGTGCCATCCAAGGGGTCTACCACCCATAAATACTCCCAGTCTTTTCTTTCAGAATAGGCTTGATGTTTTCCTTCTTCACTAAGAATAGGAATGTTTGTTTGGCTCAATTCTGCACTAATTATTTTGTGTGCAGCTTTATCAGCTACGGTTAAAGGTGAATTGTCATCTTTAAACTCAACATTAAAATCATGATTATTGTATATGTCCAATATTTCCCAACCTGCTAAAAGTGCTGCATAAATAGCTGTGTTTAATATGTTACCCGGATTTTTCAGTGTCATAATATGAATTTAAAATCACAAATATATGAAACTAAGAATTAGTACGGTGACAATCATATAAATAATTGTTAATGGTGTTCCTACTTTAAGGAAATCTTTAAACCTGTATCCACCGGGTCCATATATCATTAAATTCGTTTGATAACCAATTGGTGTCATGAAATTGGCAGCCGCTGCAAATGAAACTACAAGAATATAGGGTGTTGTATCAACACCAAGGTTTACGGCAACACTTAAGGAGATCGGAAATACAATGGCCACGGCAGCCTTGTTGGTGATAAATGCTGCCAACAGGCTGGTTATGAAATATATGCCGAGAAGCATGCCGTATCTTCCCAGTGGTTCAAATATATACAGTACACCATTTGCCAAGATATCTGCTACTCCGGTTTTGATCATCGCTAATCCAAGCGCAAGTGATAATGCAATAATTAGCGCCAACTGATAATCAACACTTTTTGCCAATTCTTTAGGGGTAACTATTTTAAATAACTGTGTCAGAATCAGTAATACTAATAATCCGGTAAAAAGTCTGCCTACACCTATTACATTTAGTGCTATAACTGTCAATAATCCACCAATTAAAATAATCGTCCTAAATACTCCCAGGCGTCTTAATTCTTTAATTTTTGAGATAGTATAAAATTCATTACTTGCTTTAGATAACCTGTCAAATTGATTTCCTGTCATTAAAAGTAGTGCATCACCCGCACTTAACTCCACATTAGCAATTTCCCCGGTTAAATTTTCACCATTTCTATGTATTGCCAAAACAGTTGCATCATAATTACCACGAAAGTTTTCATGGGTAATTTTTTTCCCAATCATGTTTGATTTATGTGAAACCACAATTTCAATAACTTCAGACTGAGCCCTTTTAGAAAACATTCCCACAGAAGGGATTACTAAATTTTTATCAGCATTAATAAGATCGGCAATACGTTCTTTATTTCCTGCAAATGTCAGGATATCATCTTCATTAAAAATGAAATTACGATCAATTTGCTGGTGAAGAATACCATTTCTTAAAACTTCTACTAGAATAAATCCTTCATTTTTCAGAAAAGGAACCTTAGATCGTTGTACACCAATAAAATCACTTCCGCTTTTAATTTGTAATTCAAATAAATAATCTCTTTTGGCTTCATCAGTTATTTCTATAGTTTTTGTTTTTTCCGGCAATAATTTGTCACCAATAAACATCATATATAGAATCCCTATAATAACCATGGGAACGCCAACATAAGCGAAATCAAACATTTCAAGGGGTTTTAAACTGGGTATGATTTCCTGATCTGTTACCAAACCATTAACAATCATATTTGTTGAAGTTCCAATTAATGTTGCAGTGCCCCCAAGAATAGCTGCAAACGATAGTGGCATTAGCAATTTAGAGACAGATGATTTGTTTTTTTTACTCCAATTATGAATGTATGGAATTAGAATGGCTACAAGTGGTGTGTTATTCAGAAAAGCTGAAAGAGGTGCTACAACCACCATCATCCGGAGCATGAACCGTTTTGGTGTTTTGGCATATTTGAAAAATCTATCAAAAAAAATATCCAGGATTGATGTGCGTCTGAATACATCGCCCAATAACAAGAGCATGATAATGTTCATTATTTGTTCATTTGCAAAGCCGGAAAGTACTTCGGCAGGGGTTATTACCCTAAAAGCTGATAATACTGCAATAGCAATTACAAAAGTAAATCCTGGACCAACAACCTCAAAGAATAGAGATACTATTATAAACAGAAGAACAAGTAGAACAAGTATTGAATTAAAATCAAGCATATTTTGTGGTTAATAGGCTTAGTAATTGGAATTAGTCAATATTAGTCATTTGCGGATACTGAGCAGTTCGATATACTTGCTGTATCACCCTGTCGAAGTATCGCTGTCATTGGTCATTGATTGTCATTTGCTTTGCTGTTAATAATCATTTGTTTAATGCATATTTTTATTGGCAATCTCTAATAATATGTCATAACATATTTTATGCTACAGATTTTTTAAGCCTGGACAATGACCACTAATGACAATCAATGACTATCTTAATTATATTATCATTCCCGCTGCTACAGTCTCATTTGTACCTTCATCAATTATAATTATACTACCTGTGTTTCGGTTTTTACGGTATGAGTCAAAGAATAAAGGGACAGTTGTTTTTAATGAAATTTTAGCTATGTCATTCATTACCACTGTTTTATTCTCATAGTCTTTATTTAATGTGTTAACATCAACTTTATACGAAATATCTTTGATCATACAGCGTGCATCTCTTGAAGTATGCTTAATTGCATATTTGCCTTTGCTTTGTAATGGTTTTTCATTAAACCAGCAAACCATCAAATCAATTTCCTGAGAAACCTTGGGTCCATTATTTTTTTTAACAATCATATCGCCCCGGCTGATATCAATGTCATTTTCAAGAGTAATAGTTACAGATTGAGGTTTTGCAGCACTTTTAAGTGTTTCTTTAAAGAAATCGATTGACTTAACTTTGGTAGATATTTCATTAGGAAGTATGGTAACGTCATCACCCACTTTAAATATTCCTCCTTCAATTTTACCAGCATAGCCTCTGTAATCATGGAATTCTTTTGATTGTGGTCGAACTACATATTGTACCGGGAATCGTCCATCAATATGATTTTGATCAGATCCGATATAAACATTTTCCAATGTATACATTAAGGTGGCACCATTATACCAGTCCATTTTCTCTGAACGGTTTACAACATTGTCACCAGCTAAAGCACTAATTGGTATGAAACGTATATCATTAACATCTAATTTTGGTGCAAAGGACATAAATTGCTGACGTATATTTTCATATACATCTTCTTTATAATCAACTAAATCCATCTTGTTTATGCAAACTATAACATGTGGGATTTGTAACAATGATGCAATGTAGGAGTGTCTTAAGGTTTGTTCAATTACACCGTTTCTTGCATCAACCAAAATTAAGGCTACATTAGCAGTTGAAGCGCCAGTAACCATGTTTCGTGTGTATTGTACATGCCCCGGAGTGTCAGCGATAATGAATTTTCTTTTAGGCGTGGCAAAATATCGATAAGCTACATCAATTGTTATTCCTTGTTCTCTTTCTGCCCTTAATCCATCAGTAAGTAAAGCCAGGTTTACGTTTTCTTCACCTTTTTTCTTACTGGTTCGTTCAATAGCGTCCATTTGATCTTCAAAAATGGCTTTACTATCATATAGTAGCCTTCCAATTAATGTACTTTTTCCATCATCAACACTGCCGGCAGTGGTGAATCGTAAAAGTTCCATGTCTAAATATCCTTTATTTTCGTTTTTATTATCCATGATAACTTGTTATCTTATTTCTTAATATTTTTTTACTACTTATATTGATATATTTTTTTATCAATTAAAAATACCCTTCTTTTTTTCGATCTTCCATTGCCGCTTCAGACCTTTTGTCATCAGCACGGTCACCGCGTTCTGTTGTTCTGATTGCAGCAATTTCGGCAATAATATCTTCAAGGTTGTCTGCTTTTGATAAAGTTAGGCCTGTGTTAGTAATGTCACCAATGGTACGGCAACGAACAACCAATTCTTCAACTTTCTCAGTATCCTTCAATTGCATAAATGGGGCGATTGCTAAATATGCACCATCACGTTTAAATACTTTTCTTTTGTGAGTAAAGTACAAACTTGGAATTTCAATATTTTCCATATAGATATATTGCCAAACATCCATTTCTGTCCAGTTACTAATAGGAAATACCCTGAAATGCTCTCCCATTTTTTTCTTACCGTTGTATAGAGACCAAAGTTCTGGTCTTTGGTTTTTTGGATCCCACTGGCCAAAATCATCACGGTGCGAAAAAAAACGTTCTTTTGCACGTGCTTTTTCTTCATCACGCCTTCCACCACCTAAGGCAGCATCAAGTTTTAGGTCTTCAATTGCATCTAGCAATGTGGTTGTTTGTAATAAATTTCTACTGGCATTAACACCTGTTTCTTCAACTACCCTTCCCTGGTCAATGCTATCCTGAACATATTTTACAATTAGGTCTGTCCCTGTTTCTTTGGCTAAACGGTCTCTAAATTCAATTGTTTCTTCAAAGTTATGACCGGTATCAATATGTAATAATGGAAACGGGACTTTTGCCGGATAAAATGCCTTGCGTGCAAGGTGAAACATTATAATTGAATCTTTACCTCCGGAAAATAATAATGCCGGATTTTCAAATTGTGCTGCAACTTCACGCATTATGTGAATTGATTCTGATTCCAGCTCTCTTAAATGATTGATAACTATTTTGTCGTTCATTTGTGTAAATGATAAATGTTAAATTTTTTTTATATCAATTAATTTTTTTGTTTCATCTGCATCATGCAAACCACATTCTTTTTTTGATTTATCTTCCCACCACCAACGCCCGGCACGAATATCTTCACCTTCCTTAATCGCCCTTGTGCATGGTGAACAACCAATGCTTATAAAACCTTTATCATGTAATGAGTTATATGGTACATGATTCTTTTGTAAATAGTCCGTAACTTCTTTTATAGACCAATCTTTTAATGGATTAAATTTAGTTGCGCCAAAACCTTCATCAAAACTAAATAGCTCTAGTTCAGTTCTTGCCTGTGATTGGTCTGCCCTTAAACCGGTGATCCATAGGTCGATATCCTTTAGCGCCCTTTTTAAAGGGTAAACTTTACGAATATTGCAACATTCTTTTCTGTTTTCAATAGATCCATAAAAACTATAAGGACCTTTTCCTGACACCAATTTTTCTACTTCATTTTTATCTGGGAAATAAACCTGTATTGGCTTATTATATTTTTCGACTGTTTTGTTCCATACCTTATAAGTCTCTTCAAAGAAGCGTCCTGTATCCAGTGTGAAAACTTTGATGGGGATATTATTCTTGAAAATCAAATCAGTAATAACCTGATCTTCCTGACCAAAACTAGTAGAAAACGCAATTTTACCTTCAAATTTTTGAGCTAAGAACTGCAATTGTTCGATAATAGTCTTGCCTTTTATTTGTTGTGTTAATTCTTTTTGCATTGTTAACTGATTCTGCTATTAAGTCTTCTATATATTTAAACCTTGAAACTTTACTCTTTTACTTCTTTTACTCTTTTTAACTTCAGCATTTTCACCATCCAGTCAGGAAGTGCTTTAGCCCTGTCTCGTTTACTAAGGTCTAAATACCAACCTATTTTTTTAACTAAAGGAACACGATGAGCTTCAACTAATTCAATTAACGTTCCATCAGGATCCTCAATGTATGCAAAATCACCTGAGGCTTCACCCATGTCAAAAACGTCAAGTTCTACACCATTTGGTTTTCTACTATCAACAGTAAACTCATGTCCTGCGGCTTTACATTGTTCCCTAAAAATATTCATGCCGCCAATGTCAAAACATAAATGTATAAAGCCCAGATCGCCCCAGAACCTATCTTTGAATATTTTTTCTGCTTTTCTGTCAGTGACCTGAATTAGTTCAATTGTGCTGGAGCCAAATAATTGGCTAAAAGGCCCTTTTCTGGGCTCAGTATGAGCTAATAATACACGTCTGAATGAATTTTTTCCGCCTGGAAGTTCTGAAAAAGCATCAAATTTACCATTCGTATCAAATAATACTTTATCATAACCTAACATCTCACTATAAAAATCCATGGATTTTTCCATGTCCGTAACTCCAATTATAACACCTTCAGCTCCACCGGTTAAAGTTCCATTAGATGAAAACCATTCTTGGTTTTCTACCATTTGGAAAATATTTCCGTAAGGATCTTTAACAAAGAAAAATTTCTTTCCATTTGGATACTCTTCAATTTTTCCAAGAATAGAGATTTTGTCCCTCTTAAATTTATTATAAGCTTTTTCAATATTTTCGGTTTTTATTTTTACTGCAAAAATACCTAAATCGCCTAATTGGATTTCAAATTTAGCTTTTTCAGGTGTCCTGCTTTTATATTGCCAGATTTCAAAACCACCTCCACCTTTCATGTTTAGAGCTAAAATTGCTTGTCGCTCTTGTGGTTTACCTCCTGTATATGGCAACATCAGTTCAGCCCAACCTTCATCATTAAAAACCGGGGTGTCCATACTAAAATTTTTATGATACCATCTCCATGCATCATTCACATTAGGTATCCCTATCCCCACTTGTTGTATCCCACTAATAATTTTTTGCATCTAACCTTTTTTAATAATCTGCAAAAGTACTAAGTATATAACTCTTATTCAAAACTTATTTTAAATACAACACTTCTTGTATGTTATAAACAAGATTTTAGGTGAATAAATTGAAATTCTTTATTCATAATTAAGCAAAACTATTACATTTGCAGAAAATTTTGGATATTAAACTCTGAATAATTCTGTTTATGTGATAGTAATTGATTCATAGTCAGGGATTTGTGGAGTAAATTAAATGATGTACATATGAAGAATATTGATTTGTTTGATAAAATGCAGATGACCAATTCTGATTTGGGAAAATATCAGAAGGTAGCTCATGGTTATTACATATTTCCAAAGCTTGAAGGGGAAATTGCGCCTATTATGAAATTTCGAGGAAAAGAGGTTTTAAATTGGAGTTTGAATAATTATATTGGGCTTGCGAATCACCCGGAAGTGCGAAAAGCTGATGCAGATGCGGCAAAAGATTGGGGGATGGCATATCCAATGGGTGCCCGGATGATGAGTGGTCAAACAAAATATCATGAAGACCTGGAGCAAAAACTGGCTGACTTTGTAAGTAAGGAAAGAGGGTATTTGCTAAATTATGGATACCAAGGTATATTTTCTGTAATTGATTCACTTTTGGGTAGAAATGATATAGCGGTTTACGATTCTGATTCCCATGCTTCTATCCTTGACGGATTGCGTTTGCATATGGGTAAACGATTTGTTTATCAGCATAATGATATGGAAAGCTTTGAACAACAAATGTTAAGGGCTGAAAAACAGGCAGAGAAAAGAGGTGGTGGTATTTTAGTAGTTACTGAAGGGGTTTTCGGAATGGAAGGTGATTTGGGTAATCTAAAAGCTATAACAGATTTTAAGGATAGATTTAATTTCCGCTTATTAGTTGATGATGCTCATGGTCTTGGTACTATGGGGGCCACGGGAGCAGGTACTGGTGAACACTTTGGAGTTCAGGATAAAGTAGATTTATATTTTGGGACTTTTGCTAAAGCAATGGCAGGAATAGGTGCTTTTATTGCCGGGGATACTGAGATTATTGACTATCTTCAATATAGTATGCGTTCACAGATATTTGCTAAATCATTGCCAATGCCTATGGTGATAGGTGCCTTAAAAAGGCTGGAGTTGTTAAAGGCTCATCCGGAATTAAGGAGTAATCTTTGGACAGTTGTAAAAGCACTTCAAAAAGGCTTAAAGGATGCTGGTTTAAATATTGGTAAAACAGAATCTCCTGTTACACCGGTATTTTTTGAAGGTAATCCTGCACAAGGAACCAATGCATTAATGGACCTCCGTGAAAATTATGGTATTTTTACATCAATAGTGGTATATCCGGTTGTTCCAAAGGGAACGGTTATGCTTAGGATTATACCAACAGCTGATCATACCATGGAACATGTTGAGCGTACAATTGCAGCCTTTAAAGAAGTTAGTGCAAAGTTAAAAGCAGGCAAGTATGATGCAGAAGAGGTTACTTTAATGACTAAATAAAGTTGAGGCAACTTCTAAAAATCCAAATTTCTTCGTTACTCAAATTTTTCAAAACACTCATTTACAATAGTAAACTCGAGCTTTAAAAAATTTGAAAGCCTTGAACTT
>JBDLJL010000177.1:0-10217 GCA_039714415.1 Bacteroidota bacterium | reverse complement strand
TAATAGCAAATACAAAATAGAAGCAAACAAACTTAAAGCACCTGCTGCTATAATGGCTACCACAATACTTTTATTATAAATCGCAAAGCCTGCCATAGCCAACATCACAATTCCCAATAATATACTTATGATTAAATAATTCATTATGTTGATATTTAAAATATTAGCCCGTAGGCACTATTTATCTTCAGTTTTAACTTTCATGGCATTTTTACTAACTTTAAGCTTATCCACTACTGTTTTGTCAGTAAAAGGTATTTTAATAAAATGAGCAGCCCTGGCCAATACATGTGATGAAACAGGATTTGTCATCATTACAAAAAAGATAAGCAAAATCAATTTGCCAGCCCAGCCCGGAATAATAATTGCCAACCCAATTAAAGTAAGGATAGTACCTAATGTGGTTGCTTTAGTCCCTACCTGCAAACGATTATATACATCAGGCATTCGTACCAAACCAATAGAGGCTATCAGCAATACTAAAGATCCCAAAAGTGTTATTATTGCTCCTACTAATTCCATTTCTTCCAGTTTTACTCGTTTACAAACTTTTTTCTAAATATTTAGCAATAATAATTACAGCCAAAAAGCTCAACAAACCATATACAATAGCTATGTCAAGATAAATAATTCGCCCTAGCTGTTGTGCTAATATCGCAATAAGGGCTATAGACGAAATTGTCATTATATCAAAAGCAATGACCCTATCTACAGCAGTTTTACCAATAGCAAATCGGATCATTGTTATAGCTATACTTAAAATAATAATAGCCAGGGCGATGGTAAGAATTGTATTAACCATAAATTACCTCCAAATATTTTTCAAATTTTTCAACTATTTTTTTACTCGCACTTTCAATCTTATCATCTTCAACATCAATCCAGTGGATAAAAAACGATTCATCTTTTACTTCTATAGTAAGGGTACCCGGCGTAAGTGTAATTGAATTAGCCAATAGCATACGGGCAAATTTTGATTTGAGTGTTGTTTTTACCTCTACAATTCCCGGGTTAATGGGTAATGAAGGCGAAAGTACACGACGAGTAACATCCATATTTGATTTAATCAAATCAATAAAGAAAACTACCAAATAAATAAATGTGTAAGCAATTGCTTTTGGCGTAAATTTCATCTCAGAAAATACATCACACCGACGACACACCAACAGACTGATAAGTACTGCTATGATAGCCCCCGGTATCAATATACTTAGTTGAAATGTATTGTTTAGTAAAACCCAAACAATCATTAAAATTAAGAATGTGATACTTAAATTCTTCATGTAATCTATCTTTTTAAACTATGTGTAATTGTATCTTGCAACCTTTATATTTATACATATCTAAATACTTCGCAAAAGTATTGACCCCTTTTAAATTTTTATAAGAACACCGATATAGATATATTTGCACTTTAATATAAATTGAGAGATGAAAAGATAGACTTAAGTCTATTTGTTTTGTGTTAAAGGGCATAATGTGATTGTATTTTAGATGCAGGCACAGGCACTATTTAAATTGAGAACGAATTTTAATGGAGAGTCTGACAAATAAAAATTGTGAAAATTGCGATACCTTAGCTGAGTGTTTTAAAAACTTATCTGAAGATCAGCTTGATAAAATCTCGAAAAATAAAGTTCACCTCAGATATAACAAAAAAGAAACCATTGTTAAACAAGGTTCGTTTGCGTCTCATATAATTTTTATCAGAGAAGGATACCTGAAATTGTATATTGAATCTGAATGGGATGCAAAAGATTTGATTATAAATATTTTTGGTCCTAATCAACTTATTGGTCTATCATCGCTTTTTGAAAGTAATACCTATCAATATAGTGTGGCAGCTTTAATACCTTCAGAATTGTGTCTTTTTGAAGTGAAGGATATCCAGTATATGATTGGACAAAATACAGAGTTTGCATTAGGGATATTACGCCGGTCACATAAAAGCACCATTCACGCCTATAACCAAATGTTCAACCTAACCCACAAACAATTAAATGGTCGCATTGCCAGTGCGTTTTTATATTTATCCCGTCAAGTGTTTCACAGTGACTCTTTTGAGATGATTTTAAGCCGAAGCGAATTAGCCAATTTTACTGCCATGTCAACTATGAGTGCCGTACGCACTATAAAAGATTTGGAAAAACAAGGTGTTATAACTGATATAAAAGGTGTTATTAAAATTAATGACTTTGAAGCCCTGGAAAAAATTAGCAAATTTGGTTAATAAATCAATAATCTTTTATTTCCTTTCTATTTTTTTTATCTGTTATATTTAATTTGCGGATTTAGCCTAACAAAATGAAAATAATTATAACTATTATACTTGTTGCTTTTTATCCATTAATAAGTTTTTGCCAGGATGATAAAATTATTGTAGGAGGTGATTATAATTACCCGCCTTATTCTTTTATTGATGAAAATGGTAACGAAGCTGGATATGATGTTGATGTTATTAATGCAATTGCTGAATTAACAGGATTGGATATTGAATTCAGCTTTGAAAACTGGGATAGTACATTAACAAAACTTAAAACAGGGGAAGTTAACATAATAGCAAGTATTGTTTATTCCGCAGAACGAGAAAAAGTTTATGATTTTAGCTTTCCTTTACATACAGAGTATTATGGAATATTTGCAAAAAAATCAACTACAATAAATGATATTAACGATTTAGAATTGAAAATACCTGCAATATTAGAAGGTGACATTTCTAACGAGTTGTTTTATAAGCCTATGGGCTTATTCAAGGATTACGCTACAGCCCAATCATTCCCAGAAGCATTTTCTTTGGTTAATTCAGGAAAATGCGATTACGTTATTGCACCATACCCTCTTGGAATGAAGGTAATTAACGATAACAGATTTAAAAATATTGAAGTTAAAGGCCCGCCCATAATCCCAAGTGTTTATTGCCTTGCTGTAAAACAGGGCGATTATGAATTGCTGGCATGGATAAACCAGGGAATAGAAATACTAAGCAGGAATGGTGAATTAGACAGGATCTATAAAAAATGGGTAAAATATCAGCGTGAAGAAGACCAGTATAAAACCTTTTTTCATTATACTATTATTGGTTTAATGATTCTGGCCGGTATAATAGTTGTTTTACTATTATTTTGGTATTCACTGAAAAGACAGGTGAAAAAGAAAGCCCTGGAAATAAAAAATAAAGAGCATGTAAACTTTTTAAAACTACAAAAGGCAAAAAAGAAAGTAGATTTGGCCAATAAAGCAAAAAGTACATTCCTTTCAACCATCAGCCACGAAATTCGTACACCCCTGTTTGCTGTTATAGGCTTTGCCGATTTAATGGCCAAAACAAAATTATCGGAAAAACAGTCCGGTTATAATAAAAAAATAAGAACATCCGGTAAATTACTCCTGAATTTGGTTAATGATATTCTTGATATTACAAAAATGGAAGCTGAAAAAATAGAGCTCAGCCTGGAACCATTTAATTTATCAGAATTAATAAATGAAATTTATGATATAGAAAGTGAAATAGCATTAGAAAAAAACATTGAATTAACATGTAATATTAGTGATGATGTGCCAAAAATTGTAATAGGCGACAGATTGCGTTTATCACAAATATTATTAAATATAATAAACAATTCAGTTAAGTTTACTGATAAAGGAAAGGTGTCCTTATTAATAAATGTTGAAAATTTATCAGATTATGAAGAAAATGATAAAACAAATATCATCTTTTCGATAAAAGATACGGGTATTGGTATTCCTTTGCATGTGCAGGATAAGCTTTTTAAACCTTTTGAACAATTGCAAAATACAAATGAACGTAAATATGGAGGAACAGGACTCGGCCTGGCTATCTCAAAACAACTTACAGATTTAATGGGTGGTGAAATAATGGTGGAAAGCAACCTGGGCAAAGGAAGCATATTTAATGTAAGTATCCAGTTCAAATTATTTAAAGGAAAATTAAAAAGTAGTGAAGCTGAATTTGGTATTTCTGAACCCAAAGAAAACGTTTCTGTTTTATTGGTAGAGGATAATGAATTTAATGCTGAAATATTAATCGATCAATTAACAAATGCTAATTTTTCGGTTACACATGCAAAATCAGGTTCGGATACAATAAAAATCCTGGAAAGCAATCATTTTCAGATAATACTTATGGATATTGAAATGCCGGGAATGGACGGTTTTGAGACATTTGAAAAAATTAAAAAACTAAATCTAACACAGGCAAAGGTGATTGCATTGTCGGCACACGATTTATCTTCGGAAAGGGAAAAAGCCAAAAATATTGGAATGGCAGATTATTTATGCAAACCTGTTTCAATTAAAATATTAAACGGCACAATCAGAAAATATCTACCAAACATCCAAAAGAAGACGTATAAACAATCTGCTATTGAAATAGAAAAAGGCCTGGCGTTTTTTGAAAATGATAAAGAAAAATATAAAAAGGCTTTATTAAGGTTTAAAAAATACTACACAGTTGTTCCTGAAAAATTATCTGAACTTTTTAATGAAGATTTTTTACAGATAAAGGATCTTACCCATAATTTAAAAAATGCCTCAAAAACAATAGCTGCGATGAATTTGTTTGACCAGGCTAAAAAATATGATGATATTTTACGTAGTAAACCGGATGATTTTACTATTGATAAGCTGGAAACTTTAATTGCGGAATTGAAAAGGGTGTTGAAAGAAACTGATTTGGTATTAAAAGATTAAATTAATTAACGAACTTGCCCTGAGTTTGCAGTCTACAGTTCTAATTGAGACTACTTACTATTTGCTAATTTTTTTATTGAATAATATGCTCCAAATCATACAATCTATCGCGACTGGCTTTTAACTGAATATTTTTATTGTTAAATATTAGTGTTACAATTCTTTTTAACCTGTCTGTTTTGCTAAGAAACTGCAAATTTATAATGTAACTGCGGGAAATCTTAAAAAAGTGCTTTTCCTGGAACAAGTGCTCTATTTTTCCAATATTTTTTGATATTACTTCAACTTTTCCGTTTACTAAATAAATGTTTGTATAAGCACCATCAGCCTCTATATAAACAAGGTCATTATTATTCAGTATTAATGTTCCGTAAGCATTTTTTATAATTATTTCATCCTGGGTATTGTTGCTTTTTACTTCATTTTTTACAGATTCTTGTCCGTTTGTATTGTTATTTTGTTCAAAAAGCCTTTTTAAAGTTTCATTTAGTTCGACTTTACTTACCGGTTTTACCAAATAGTCAAAAGCCTTATTTTTAAAAGCCTCAACAACATATTTTTCATGAGATGTAATAAAAATAACTTTGGTATCTAATTGTAAGTCCGCAATTTCATTTTGTATATCAATTCCTGATTTTTTAGGCATATTTATATCTAAAAAAACAATATCAGGTTGTAAAGTAGCAATATGTTTAATCGCCATACCCGATTCTGAAATGCTTTTCAAAATATTAAGTTCAGAAATATCATCAATAATATCCTCTAATGTCTCCCTTGAAAAAGCATCATCATCAATTAATAAACAAGTGTATGTTTTTGTCATTAATAATCTTTTTAAAAGTTAATCAGCATCACAGTCTCCAGTTCACAGTTCCCTAAGCCTACTGATAATGCTCCAACAAATAATCATCAATTTTTTTCTTTTCGGTATCAAAATTTATCCCCAGCAGGGAAACAGGGCGTTTGTCATCTGTGTATTTTAATTGGTATTCTTTATCATTAATTTGCCCGATAGCTTTTTTTGCTGACTGGTTAATTTTAAACTCAACAATATAAATATGGCTGTCGGTTTTTATAACGGCATCTATCCTGCCATCAATAGTCAACACTTCAGTTTCTATTTCAAAACCTGTTAATTTTACTACAAGGTAAAAAAGCGAATGGAAATAACTTTCCTTATTTTCAACAAGTGAATAAGGAATATTTTTAAACAAGGTATTAAGGTAGCCAATTAAAACGTCAATCTTGTTGTCAATAAAACTATCGATGATTTTAAAAAGCAGGCTTTGCGATTCATCCAAATACATCCTTGTTTGTTCTGCCAGTATATGTTTTGAAAAAGCCTCGCGTACTTCATTGTTCGGGTAATCAAGTTTTATCCTTCGGTTGCGTATGTTTATGCTGTCGATGGTTAAATAACCGGTCTGAAACAATAACGAACTGAATTTTATATTTTTAAAATCATATTTATCAAGTATTTCACTTGATGTATAAGATTCTTCAATATCAAAAGCGGTAAGTTTTTGTTCTTTGATAATGTCCATGAGCATAGTTGGCGTACCGGTTGAAAACCAGTAGTTACGGAAATCACGCTTTGAAAAAAAGTTCATAACCGAAACAGGATTATACACCCTTGTTTTGCCGTCCCAGGAATAACCGTTGTACCAGTTTTTTATTTCCTTCATTATATCGGGGTAAATATCTTTATATTTTTCCCCTGCCCTTTTGATATATCCGGGGAAATAATTTTCCAGTTCGGTTTTAGTAAACCCGGTAATTTCAGGATAATTCTCGTCCACAGTAATGTCAACAAGATTGTTCAGGTCAGAAAAAATGGAAACATGACTAAATTTTGAGACCCCGGTAATAAAAAGGAACCTGATATGCTCGTCAGAATCTTTTATTACAGAATAAAAATTTTTAAGTATATCCCTGTTTTGCTCTGCTTTTGGGATGTCGTCCATGTGGTCAATAATCGGCTTGTCATATTCATCAATTATTACAATTACCTTTGACTTTTCGGACAATTTTGTAATAAGTTCCTGAAATTTTTCAGGGTACGAACCACTTTTTAGAACTAACTTCTTTTCTTCTGCCACATAATCTAAAGCCCCATGTATTGCCTGCTCCAAACCAATAACATTATGCGAAATATTTGAAAATGATATTTTAATAACCGGATACTTTTTTTCCCAATCCCATTTATCATAAATCCACAGGCCTTTAAACATTTCTTTGCTGCCGCGAAAAAGTTCTTTGATGGTATTTGCCAGCAACGATTTGCCAAACCTTCGCGGGCGTGACAAAAAATAATAACTTCCTCCCTTAATCAAACGGTAAATATCTTCTGTTTTATCAACATAAATACATTCATTCCTGATTACTGTCGAAAATTCCTGGTGGCCAAGTGCAAGTCTTGTTTTCATTAAAAACTTTTAAAAGTTATAATTTGGATTTTTATCTTCTTACAAAGATACTGTTTTTTTAAAAAAAGCGATTTATTTCTTTATGTGGGAATTTTATATCTAATTTACTTTACGGACTAACTTGTATGTGCTATTTAGATACAATACAGGAAATTGAGTCTTAGTGTCTTTAAAAAGTACAATATACTGAAAACTATATTTTTGTTGTAATTTTATTTTTGATTAAAGGCAAATAATTGTCATTGTTTACTTTCCTATTTAACATAATAATTGCTTTATTAGAGTTCCCCAATGCTTCATTAGTTTATGCCGCTTGTTTATTAATCACCTATTAAATAGTGATAATTTGATTAAATGCTATCTTATTTTTGTGACCATAGAATTTAATATTAAAATACTAAAACATGAATAAGATTATCACACTGATAGTTTTTTTGCTTACATTTATAACAAGCTACGGACAAAATAATGATTATTTTGGCTCTGCTCTTATCCCCAAAAATGAATATCTAATCAGGCCTGCCAATACTAATTTGTACTGGAATGTTTCTAAACAAAATAGTGCTGATATCGACCTTATTAAAAATAACAATACTGAAAATTCAAAAATTATGTTTATCCCGGCAGGCAAAGGTTATTATTATATCAAATTTCTGAAAAACGGACATTACCTTACAATAAAAGGGGCTATAAAAAAAGGGGCTTTATTGCATAATAGCAAACCGGAACAAAATGAAACCCAAAAATTTAAAGTAATAAGTAAAGACAACGGACAATTTAAATTTATTGCCATAAATAAGCTTTCAATAGAATTTTCAGGAAATAATTTTAAGCTTAACAGCAATACAAATAATAAAAACCAAATATTTGAAATTTTAGAAGCAGACAGTAAAAAAAAGTTTAATTAAAACACATGAAACAAGCATGATTAAAAGAATTATTAAACTTTCAAGGAAATGATTATTTTACATCATGCGGTAACATGTGGCAATAAAAAACAATGAAAAAATAAACACATGAAAAAAGTACTATTACTATTTATTGTGCTTATAAGCATTGCATATTATAGCCATGCACAAGCAAAAATTGACAGAGAAAACGAAATAGGCCAGGATGGAATTGTAGTTTTCCAGGGCGAAATGAAAATTAGGTCTACCGGTCGAAAATTTAGCTTCGCTTTTGCTAAAGGCGACAAAGTATTGCTAAAATGCACTACCGAAAAAGACAAAAAACTAAAATATGTATGTTTTACCAATATTAGAGGATCAAAACTGTGGGAACAGTACAACCCTGCTTCCTTTACCAAAGAAATTAATATAAAAGAAGAAGGTGTTTACACTTTAGAACTTACTGCTAAAGGCATGGGCTCAAGACTAGCAACTATTAATATCATAAGAAAACCGGGTATCACAAAAGACTTTAATACAGCCTGGATGAAGAATAATACTTATAAAGGCAACGAAGTAAAATATTCGATTGATAGTGTTGTTGGTTATAAAGAACCTGTTATAACCCAGGATACATTAAAGGTATTTGATAAATATTTGTATAAGAATATTGAGATGGTGAATTATGAAAATCAAATCCTTGCACAAATGGGAATACATAATTCGCAGGCAAAACCTTTTAAATTAGGCCTGAATCCAACAAAAGTACCGAAAAATGCTAAATTAAAAGGTTATACTTATTCGTTAAGTTCTGTAATGGGGGGCAAAAAGCACTGGGTAATTGCTGATGTTACGGTTTCGGTAGGTGCCATGTTTTTATCCCCGGTCGGTGCTTTTGCCGCACATGGTGCTATGGCCCTTATTGGCCCGCAGCCGGGCAATGAACCTATTCAATATTTTTTAACCGACCACGAGTCTGATTTAAAAGTTGTCAGGGAAATATACAGTCCGCACAATACAGGAAGAAAAGTTACCAATGTTTATAAAGATGGTGTCAGTGAGGTTGTAGGCCTTTTTTCAGGTAAAGCGAAAAATGCTGTTAAAGGAACTAAAGTACATGAATATAACGAAGGCGAATTGCACTTTAACCAGAAAGGGAAAGTAACCAATATGTTGATCTATTCGGCCACCCCGCCAAGCAAAGAATTAATGATACTGGCAAACCCTGATTATACCCATGCCAAAAATGTAAAATTAAAAGGCTCTGCTATTTATTATGCACCTGTATATAAAAATGTAAAAGCCGAGGAAAAGCTTTACCAGTTAAATACTGTCCCTGTGGAAAAAACAACAACAAAATATACCAGGGAAACAACTTATAGTTCTATCAAAAACTAAGTAGTGATTATTTATCAGTAAAAAAACAAAAAATGATACGAAAAATAACATATATTGCAATAATGCTAATGCTTTTAACAGGAATTGCCAATGCTCAAGGCCAGCCTGTTACAGTTGTTAGCGGAAAATACACCTCCGAAAAAAGAGCAAGCCAATTAAAAACCTTTACTGTTTCAAAGGGTGATGTAATTGAATTTAATATAACTACTCTTCATAAAAAGAGGGGCTTAAACATTTGGGTAAAACAAAATCCCGGTGGTATGTTAGTTCTTGATTTTGAAGAATTGAAAAGTTCAACAAAACAAATTGTTGCCCCTGCCGATGCTATTTACCAGGTATTTTTTGGTGGTACAAAACTTGATTTTAATATCGAAATCATTAAGCATACCAACAATCCAAACGGGCCGGGACGTGGCGATATAGTTTATGTAAGGATACCTGACACACTTCATGCAAGTAGTTATGTAAACACACCAATTGGCGAAAATTATACATTAAGCCCATATACCGAAAAAGTATTGCTTTCAACAAAACAACAACCAGAACAAATCATAAGCCGTGATTTTATTACCGGGGTTGATTATCTTGAAGTGGAAATACCGGGAAATACTAAAGATGATTACCGTGAGCAAAAGTTATTATCATATTCAGTAACGCTTACCTGTGGCGAATTAAGTATGTACAATGCCATGATGGGCGTTGTTGACGCTGGCGTTGACCTTGCTTTAGATAAGATTAGCGGAAAAGTTAAAGATAAAATGAAAACCAAAAAAGGGACACCGGAGCATCAATACGA
>JBDLJL010000176.1:0-10219 GCA_039714415.1 Bacteroidota bacterium | reverse complement strand
CATTTCGGAACTAACTCAATTTAACAGCGGGTCGCACGAAATAATGCTGTCGCTCGATATTGCCTATTTCACAAAGAAATATGTCGATCCGCGAACTTTCTGAGAGAAAACTAAAACTAATCCCGGTACAAACTGATTGCTGTTATACCAATTTTAATTCCAAGTGAGCCTTAAATAATTTTAGAGGTTTTGTGTTTAGGCAAGGCATAAAATTGAAGCATAGCCTAAGTTCTGGTGAAATTTTATAACGCAGCATAAACGCAAAAGAATGAAATTATAAGGCTCAACTGGTGTTAATATTGGTATTAATTCTTCCGCACTTCCTGGATTTTAACCCCGTAAGCAGGCAAAAAAATATCGAAGCCCTCACAATTTTTTTCGATGTTTTCACTTTTTATATCATAAAGTTCACCCACGGGGCGTTAGCGGTGTTCAAACCCTCGTAGGGCAAGCAAAAAGAGTCGTAATCCTTGTAATTTTTAAAATAAACCTCACAATTTTTTGCGTTTTCCTCACTTATTACTCCGTTTTTCCGGTTAAAAGCCAGGAATTTCTGATAAAAAGCGAGGATTTTGACTAAAAAAACGAGAGCTATTTTAAAAAACTATCAGGATTATCTCCTGATTTACGAGGTTTTCGACTAAAAAAGCCCGGTTAACGAGGGTTTTTGCTCAAACTACCGGATATAATCAGGGACGAACAAATAAAAAACAGATAACGAGTTTTATTTTTAGTTAGTTGAGTAAATCCCAAAATCAGACTCCGATACAATTTCTATAAACTCCGAAAAGAGTTTTATCAAAAAAATGCAAAACAGTACCTTTGTGTAAACATGGAGAAAAAGAAAATTACTAATATATCAATCCATATAGTCGTTTGGGCTATCTATATTTTGTTGCCTTCAGTAATATTGCCAGAACCATCAGAATTCTTATTAAACAACAATCTACAGCTTATTATTTATATTACTCTTACGGTATTGTCAATTGCCTTTTTTTACTTCAATTACAATTATGCACTACCAAAACTATATTTTCAGAAAAAACATCTTAATTATATTCTTGTTGTATTTGTTTTTTTGACAGTTACTGGTTTTATAACTGGTTATATTGCATATTCGTTTGACCCAACATACAGTATGCAATATAGACAATCAGGAATATTAAGAAATTATTTTTTGCGATTTGCTATCATCTTCGTTGCTTCACTTGTGTTTGGCTACAGAAAAAGGTATAGACAAATTGAAGAGGAAAAAGTAAAAGCAGAGTTATCAACGCTTAAAGCCCAAATTAATCCCCATTTCTTATTCAATACTTTGAATGGAATTTATGCCCAGGCAATTACAAAATCAGAGAATACAGCCAATAGCATATCAAAATTGTCGTCGCTAATGCGATATGCCCTAACCGAAACTATCGCTGAAAAAGTTTCTTTAGAAAAAGAGTTAAACTACATCAATAATTATATTGAATTGCAGAAAATCAGGTTAACCGGCAAAACCAAAGTTATTTTCAGGGTAGATGGAAATACAAATGCAAAGCAGATTGCCCCTATGCTTCTTATCAGTTTTGTGGAAAATGCATTCAAATATGGAGTTTCAAACGAAATTGAAACACAAATTAAAATATCTGTTTTATTTGAAAACGGTGATTTAATTTTCAGGGTTTTTAACGATAAAGTACCAAACACAGCTAAGGAGAATTCATCCAACTTAGGTATTAAAAACACAAAAAATAGGTTAGAATTAACTTATCCCGATAGTTATACTCTAAATATTACTGATAATGATAAAACCTTTGAAGTAAAGCTTAAAATTAAAAACCTATGATTAATTGCATAGCACTTGACGATGAACCGATGGCCCTGGAGGTTATTAAAGCACACTCCGAAAAATTACCATTTATCAATTTGTCGCATAGTTTTACTCAAATATCGGCAGCCCGGAAACATTTGAAAAAGTTTCCCGTCGATTTAATTTTCCTCGACATACAAATGCCCGATATGAACGGGATTGATTTTTATAAAAATTTAGAGCAAAATACCATGGTTGTATTTACAACAGCTTATAGCCAATATGCTGTTGAAGGATTTAATGTAAATGCAATTGATTATTTGTTGAAACCTATCGAATTTGAAAGATTTGAAACAGCCTGCATTAAAGCGAAAGATTATTTTGAGTTTTTAAAAGCCTCCGATAAGGGAAATAACAATTGTTTATACGTTAGGTCGGAATATGCGTTGGTGAAAATTCCGTTTTCCGAGATATTGTTTTTAGAAACAATGGATGATTATATTAAAATTCATCGAAAAGAAAAAGATACCGTTATAACTCTGTCTAGCATGAAGAAGATAATGGAGAAACTACCGGAAAAAGATTTTATAAGGGTTCATCGTTCATTCTCTGTTCGGGTTGATAAAATAGAAAATATCAGGGCAAAAAAAATCACTGTTGAAAACAACGAAATTCCCATTGGAAAGAGCTACGAAAAAACAATAATGTCAAATTATTCAGGATAAAACAAGCTAACTCCGACACAATTATTCGTTTCTCCGATTTAATTTCATTTCATTGATTTTCAGGTTAATCTTTGTAAAAAAGAAAGACTATGAAAATTTTCCGCAAAGTAACCGGATTTCTATTGATTCTATTTCTGTACTTAATCTTAGGCTGTTCATCACAGAAAAATATATCTTCTTCTTTATGGTGCAGTGAAAACGTAATAATAGATGGTGATTTTACGGATTGGAAGGGGAAAACAACTTTCTACGATAACTCAACCAGAATATCTTACGGGATAATAAACGATTCGTCAATCCTATATATTGGCGTACTTATCCCCGACCAGACATTACAGGCAAAAATTCTGAGAACAGGAATGCATATTGCGGTGGACACAACAGGGAAAAAACAGATGTCTCCCTGTATAATCTATCCATATGCAGGAGAAAACGCATTAGCGAATATTGACATAAACAACCGTACGGATTTTAATGGCATTAAAAGGAGATTTAAACTTAACGTCCAGTCAATGCATTTGTCAGGATTTAAAACCAATAATGGAGTTAATCCGGTGCAGGCAGCCAACGGGGTTGCTGTTGGTCTTAACTGGAATGAAAACGGGGATATGTTTATAGAGGCCTGCATTCCTTTAAATTCTTTAGGTAGAAAGGACTTGAATCCGGCAGATGTTGCAAATGTTTATTCTTTAAATATTTCAATTCCTGCTGTTGAACCTCCGGATTTTGTTCGCAATGGAGGTGGCAGGCCATCTGGTATAAGTGGGGGGGGAGGCAGACCCGGAGGAGGAGGACCTCCTTCGTGGGTTACAAACGGTAATTCAGGAATGACCATGCTGTTGGAAGAGCAAATTATCCGCCAAAAGTTTTATCTGAAGATAAAATAACTATTTATTATGGCTACAAAGCGAAAAATATTACTGTTATTATTGCCGGTTTTATTTTTGTCAATAAACATTATGGCTCAGAATGCTTATAGCATTAAAGGCCGGATATACGATGAAAAAGCTGAGCCGATGCAATATTTAAACGTAGCACTATTTACCTTTCCCGATAGTGTATTTATAACAGGAACGGCAACTAGAAGTGATGGGAGCTTTTTAATTCGCTTTGTAAAAAAAGGCAAATACGAACTCAGATTGAGTTATGTAGGATTTAATAAAAAGAAATTCCCTGTAAATGTTAATGATAAAAACCTTGATATTGGCATTATAAAAGTGGAATCGGCAATATCAGAATTGCAGGAAATAAAAGTAAGTGTCGCACAAATAAGGGTTGTGCAAAAAGGCGATACTACGGAGTATAATGCAGATTCGTACAAAGTAAAGCCTGATGCCAATTTGGAAGAACTAATATCGAAAATGCCGGGAATAACAATTGACGAAAATAAAATACAGGCTCAGGGAGAGGATGTTAAAAAAGTTACAATCGACGGGGAGGAATTTTTTGGTGATGATGCATCAATTGCCCTTAAAAACCTGCCTGCCGAAATAGTAAGTAAGATACAGGTCTTCGACCAACAGGGATTGCAATCGCAGTTTACCGGAGTGATGGATGCCAACACAATAAAAACAATAAATGTTATTACAAAAAACCCTGATGCTAAATTTACTTTCGGTAGAGTTTATGGCGGTTACGGAACTAATAACCGAAACAATTCAGGCGGCAACTTAAATTACTTTAATGGTAAGCAGCGGATAACTTTGCTGGGAACCTCAAATAATATTAACCAACAAAATTTCTCTTCCGAAGACCTATTGGGAATTACAACTGGTGGAAACGGTGGAATGGGTGGAGGGGCACCCGGTGGTGGAGGGAATTCTTCATTCGGGCAGCAGGGAAATGATTTTCTGGTGGAAACTCAGGGCGGAGTAAATACCACCAACTCAATTGGAATAAACTATATCGACCGTTGGGGTACGAAAATTAAAGTAAATGGAAGTTATTTTTACAATAGAATAGATAATGTTTTAAAAGAAAATACAGTACGTGAATACTATTTCTCAGAGAGAGGCGATGAGGGAATGATTTATTCGGAAGAAAAAACAAACGAAAGCTCCAACCAAAACCACAGGCTAAACTTAGAAATAGATTATAAGATTGATTACGCAAACAGGATAATATTCACACCCAAACTCTCTTTTCAATCTTACAATGGGTTTAATACTATTTTAGCCGGAAACGTTGGACAAGCCGGCCAACACATCAACGAAACAACAACAGAGAATATAATAAACAGTAAAGGATTAATATTTGCCGGAGACCTGTTATACATGCATAGTTTCAGAAAAGATGGAAGGACAGCTTCTGTAAATATTAACAGTAACTACAATAAATCGGACAGCGACGATAAACTGGAATCTTTTACATTCGATTTTCAGGATAATTCAACGAAGAGTACCCGGGACCAAAAAACAGAAACGGTATATGACTCAAGAACTTATTCGGCTAATATCAACTATACAGAACCCATCTCCGATAAAGTAATGCTGCTTCTTAACTACATACCTTCATATACAATTTCATCTAACGATAAAGAAAATTATTTGTATGATATTGTTGATGACGGATACACTCTTTTCGACAGTATTTATTCAAACTCCTTTAAATCGAAGGTAATGAGCCAAAAAGTTGGATTTACAGTACAGGCAGCAACTGAAAAAACAACCTTTAATGCAGGTCTTGCCTATCAAAACAATAATCTGCGGAACGATTATCTTTTCCCTGAAACCGAGCCTGTGAGTAAAATTTTTCATAGCCTTTTGCCTACACTAATGTTTATGCACAAGTTTAATAAAAGTACTAATATTAGGTTGTTTTTGCGCTCTGGAAATACGTTGCCATCTGTTAGCCAGTTACAGGAAGTGGTTGATAACAGCAATCCTCTTCAACTTAGAAAAGGCAATTCTCAATTGGATCAGGACAATTACAGAATGTTATTATTTCGATTTGGGAAAACAAATCAGGAGAAAGGAAGATCCTTTTTTGCTTTTTTAATGCTGCAGCACAAAAACGACTATATAGGCAACAGTATGTGGATTGCCCGCAACGATACTATTTCTGTTGAAGGTATTGAGTTAATGCCAAATACACAACTCACTACATATAAAAACTTCGATAATTATTTTAATGTCCGAACCTTTTTAACTTATGGGCTGCCGGTTTATTCACTAAAAAGCAACCTGAATATAAATGGAGGATTTGGGTATAGCAAAATACCTGGAGAAACCAACGGAACACTTAATTATGCATACAATACAAATTTGAACTTTGGAACTGTTCTGAGCAGTAACATCAGCGAAAACATCGATTTTTTACTTTCCTATTCTGCCGATCTGCATTGGATAAACAATAGTTTTTATCAGGTTAATAATAGTAATTATATCATTCATACCATTAGGTTGAATTGTGCATACACTCTAAAAGAGAGGCTGATGTTTAAAATCGACAACACCTTCAATTATTATCAGGGTATCGACAACCTTCCTGATAATACCCCTATTCTGATTAATGCATCGCTTGCGTATAAATTTTTAAAAAAGAGAAATCTGGAACTTTCATTATCTGCGTACGACATTTTAAATCAAAACATTGGAATTGTTCGTAATTCAAATACTGCCTTTACTGAAGATGTTGAAACCAATGTTTTAGAGCAGTATTTTATGCTGACACTCTCTTACAAATTCAATTCATTAATCTGATTAACCCAAGGCATTGTGAAACAATAAGCCTGTTTTAACTGAGTTATTGTTTTACAATGCCTAAACCGGATAAAACAATCAAACTCCGACACAAATACACCCTACTCCTATGAAATTTCACACCTCATTATTCCATAAGTACATTTGAGTTATTAACAGTGTAGTAATTTATAACCTTACATGAGAAACAGTATAATGATAGTGTTGTTAGCACTGGTTGCTAATACAATCAGCGCTCAACAATACACAATAAACGGAACAATTACCGATGAAGAAACAGGTGAAACCATGATTGGGGCATCTGTTATTGTAAAAGAACTGCAGGGTACCGGAACAACATGCAATGCTTACGGTTACTATTCTATCACCCTGCCCAAAGGCAATCATACTATCGAAGTGAGTTTTATTGGTTATCAGAAAACTGTTAAACAGGTTAGTTTAACAGAAAATAAAAAAATTGATTTTAAGCTTAAAATCAATACGGAAACCCTGCAAGAAGTAATAGTTCGTGCTGAAAATAAAAACGATAATATAATTTCTGATAAAGTAGGGGTAGAAAAAATAGAAATTAAGGATATAAAAAAGATACCTGTGCTTTTTGGCGAGCAGGATATTATTAAAACCCTTACCCTTACACCTGGTGTAAAAACAACCGGCGAAGGCAGTGGCGGAATGTTTGTAAGGGGTGGGAATAACTCACAAAACTTAGTTCTTTTAGATGAGGCAACCGTCTATAACACAAATCACTTAATGGGTTTCTTCTCAACATTTAACAGTAATGCCATAAAAGATTTAACGCTTTACAAAGGAACTGCACCTGCCGAATATGGTGGTAGAATTTCTTCGGTAATGGATATTAGAATGAATGAAGGAAATAATCAAAAATTCCGCGTAGGAGGCGGTATAGGTTTAATATCTTCAAAATTAAATATTGAAGGGCCAATAGTTAAAGACAAAGGCTCATTTCTCGTTACCGGAAGAAGAACTTACGCAGATATGCTTCTAAAATTTTCGCCTGATGAGAATATGCAAAATAATCAACTCTATTTTTACGATTTAAATGCAAAAGCGAATTATAAGATTAATGATAATAACAGGATATTTATTTCAGGATATTCTGGCAGAGATGTTGTGAGTTTTGGTGACAGGTTTGGAATTGACTGGGGAAATGTAACCGGAACAATGCGCTGGAACCATATTTGGAACAGCAAACTTTTTAGCAATACATCCTTAATTTATTCAGATTATGATTATAAAGTTGCCATAACCCGCGAGGAAGATGAGTTTAACCTGACTTCTACAATAAAAAACTGGAATTTTAAACACGAGTTTCAGTATTTCTTAAACAATAAAAATACACTAACATTCGGACTTAGCAGCCAATACCATACAATAACACCCGGCCAGGTTGAATTTACAGATAGCACAGAAAATACAGCAACCGAACTACAAGACCGATATGCTTTAGAGAATGGTTTGTTTATTAGCAATAAATGGAAACCAAATGATAAGTTTACTATGACATACGGGTTGCGTTTAAGTTCGTTCAATACGCTGGGGGCAGGCGATTTTTATTCGTATGATACCGATGGCAATGTACAGGATACTACAACTTATAAGACTAACGAGGTAGTACAAAGCTATATCCATATCGAACCTCGTATTAATATGACTTATGTTCTAAACCCGTCAAGTTCATTAAAAGCATCATATGCACGAAATACTCAGAACTTGCACCTTATTCAAAATTCAAATTCATCAACGCCAACCGATATTTGGATTTCATCGAGCAATAATGTAAAACCTGAGATTAGTGACCAATTTGCTTTGGGATATTTTAAAAATTTCAAAAACGACAAATATCAATTATCATCTGAAATTTATTACAGGTGGATGCAAAATCAAATGGATTTAAAAAACGGAGCTGAAATTAATGCTAACGAACACCTCGAAGGAGAACTGTTGTTTGGTGTAGGCAGGTCGTATGGATTAGAATTAATGCTGAAAAAAAAATACGGAAGGTTAAATGGTTGGGTTTCATATACTTTATCACGTACTGAAAGACTGATTGATGGTATAAACAACGGCAATTGGTACTCAGCCCGCCAGGATGCCACTCACGACATTTCAATAGTTGGAATTTACGATTTAAGCAAAAAGTGGAGTGTATCTGCAACATGGGTGTATAACACAGGTAATGCAACAACTTTCCCAAGCGGTAAATATGAGGTTGACGGAAATGTTCAGTTTTATTATACCGAACGAAACGGATACCGTATGCCCGACTACCACAGGTTAGATTTAGGAGCTACCTGGACAGTTAAAAAAACCAAAAAATTTGAAAGCAGTTGGAGTTTTTCACTGTATAATGCCTACGGTCGCAAAAATGCTTATACCATTGATTTTATAGAAGACCCAAATGACCCGGCAAAAACAATAGCCGAAAAAACATATCTGTTTACTTATATACCATCAATATCTTATAATTTTAAATTTTAACACAATGAAACGAGCATCACAAAATTTACCACACATGAATATGATTAAAAGCGAGTTACATGAGTTGCCGCTGAAAGTGAACAATTTTAAACGAATGAAAAAATCAATCATCATTATTAGTTTTTTATTCGCAGTTGTATTTACATCATGCCGTAATAACAATTGGGGACAAAGAGGAAATATTTGTACTTCAATAGATAAAACAAGTGTACAAACAGGAGAAACAGTTAGTGTATCCAGTTGTGGCGATGAACCACCTTCTGAATATGTTGAAACCGAGCTGGATTGGGGCGATGGAACAATAACGTCAGGATTATCAGGAAGCCACAATTACAGTAGTGCTGATACATTCTACATTAAGGTTTTAATGAATGGAGATTATGCCGCAGATGTTATAGATGTTGATGAGTCAAAAGTTAAACATGAAGTTATTGTACAATGAAACGAGCATCCGTCAGCTGACGGACAGGAGGATTATTGTAAGCGAGTTCCATCGAAATAAGCTTGCGAATTCTATCGAATACCGTTGAGGTAAGCTCTAATAATGAGATAAATACCACTGAAAATCTTAAATTATAATGAGATGAAAAAGATAATTTATTTAATATCAGCCTTATTTTTAACAATATCCTGCACTGAGGAGATAGACATTGACTTAAATTCGTCAGACCCGCAAATTGTTGTTGAAGGTAATTTGCCGAATAACGGTCAACCCGCATTGATAAAACTCTCAAAATCGGTAAACTTTGACGAAAATAACGATTTCCCAAAAGTAGAAGGAGCTACTGTTGAATTATCAGATAATTTGGGCAATAGCGAAACCCTGGATGAAATCTCTCCCGGGTTATATTCTTCAAATACCCTGACAGGCATTGCCGGAAATACATATTATTTGACAGTTAATAAAGAGGATAAAACTTTGAAATCACATTCTACAATTCCAAACCAGGTACCGTTTGAAAGACTAATTGTTGAAAAATCAAATGGAGCAGGTGGTCCCGGAGGAATGGGGTCAACAACAAACTATGATGTGTTTGTCGTTTACAACGACCCCGGTAGCGAAACAAACTATTATCGTTTTGTCGAAATTATTAATGGAGAGATTAAATCGTCATATATTTTCGACGACAGGCTTAATAATGGAGGTAAAACCAAGAATCCGTTAATTAGTTTTAACAGAAATTTGAACAGTGGCGACACATTACAGGTAATAATGCAATGTGTAGATGAGAATGTTTATGATTATTTCAATAGTTTCGGGAATTTAACAGGAGGGCCCGGAGGCTCATCAACGCCTGCAAACCCATATACAAATATCGAAGGTGGCGTTTTAGGTTATTTTAATGCCCATACTTATGAGATGAAACAAGTAATTTTTTAGAAACAGTTTTACCGCCCTGAACAATCCTGACAATATACATCCCGCCCTGCAGGTTATCAATGTTCAGCCTTTCAGATTTGGCAGAAGCATTGTGCTGCATTAACGTTTTTCCAGATAAAGA
>JBDLJL010000175.1:0-10268 GCA_039714415.1 Bacteroidota bacterium | reverse complement strand
GAAACCCAAGCCTTAATGATTGAAGTTTTTGATGAAGTAGCTAAAGATCAAGCAGCTGTAAACGATTTGAAAGTCTGGTTATTAAAACAAAAGCAAACCCAGGACTGGAAAACAACTAAAGCCACAACCGAAGCTGTTTTTGCTTTATTAATGCGTGGAAGTGACTGGTTGGCTAACGATAAACTGGTTGAAATTAAAATGGGTGGTCAAATCATTGACCCAACAAAAATGGACGATGTAAAAGTGGAAGCCGGAACAGGTTATTTTAAAACTTCGTGGAGCGGTGGAGATATTAAGCCTATAATGGGTAATGTTACGGTTACAAAAACAGACGAGGGAGTATCCTGGGGTGCAGTTTACTGGCAATATTTCGAGCAATTGGACAAGATTACACCACATGAAACGCCATTAAAGCTAAAAAAACAATTATTTATTGAAAAACTGACAGAAAGGGGGAAAGTAATTGAACCTGTTTCTGACAAAAGACAATTAAAAATCGGTGATAAAATAATTGTGCGTATTGAGTTGCGTGTCGACCGCCGAATGGAATATATCCACATGAAAGATATGAGGGCATCCGGTTTTGAACCAATTAATGTAATTTCAACATATAAATGGCAGGATGGTTTGGGCTATTACGAAAGTACAAAAGATGCAGCCACCAACTTTTTTATGGAAGGATTACCTAAAGGTACTTTTGTGTTTGAATATCCACTAAGGGTAACGCACGAAGGTAATTTCTCAAATGGTGTGACAACCATTCAATGCATGTATGCACCTGAATTTACTTCGCATTCAGAGGGTATAAGGGTTGATGTTGAGAAGTAGTTTTTTGATTGGAAAGATACAATGCTATAGCCCTTTCAGGGCAAAGCCATTATTGCTGACTAAACAAAGGGCGTTGCCCTTTGTTTTTGCTCATGCCCCTTTAGGGCAAAAATGATTAATAACCTTATTATAACATCACCATTTTAATATCAAGCATCATAGATTTTTGGCCAATCATAATATTTCTAAAAAACTTACGTTTTCAAAGCAACCAATAACCTGGGTATTGCATCTTGTTAAAAACAAACACATTAAACCAAAAAAGACCATTTCATGTTGTTAGCTTCTGTGCCTGGTGTTATAACTAAAGCATTTCCTTCATTAGTATGGAAAATTTCTAAGGAGGAAAAAATAATTTACCTCACCTTTGATGATGGCCCCATTCCGGAAACCACCAATTGGATATTAAGTACACTGAAAAAATATCAGGCTAAAGCTACATTCTTCTGTGTGGGAGATAATGTGAGAAAATATCCTGATATATATAAACAAATTTTGCGGGAAGGACATAGAGTTGGTAATCATACGCTTAATCATTTAAATGGTTGGAAAACCGATACCAATGAGTATCTTGCAAATATTGAAAAAGCAAATAAATATATTAGTTCCAAACTTTTCAGGCCACCACATGGATTAATAAAAACTTCGCAAGTAAATAAATTGAAAAAAGACTATAACATTGTAATGTGGGATGTTTTGAGCATGGACTATGATCAGAAAATCACTCCTGAGCAATGTTTGCGTAATGTTACATCTAATGGGAAACCAGGCTCAATTGTTGTTTTTCATGACTCCATAAAATCATACAAAAATCTGGAATATGCTTTACCTAAAACTTTGGAGCATTTCACTGAAAAAGGCTATTCTTTTGAATCTTTAAACCTTTCAGAATATAAAGAACCAAAACCCAGTATTATTGAACTATGGATGAACTATAGTTTTTTAAGAAAACAAGCCTAAAAGGTATATTCATTTGGTATAATTGATTATATTTGTAGTAGGTCAAATTAAATACATAAAATATTATGGATAGTGGAACAGGTAAAATTATTGCTGCATTTTTGGCAGGTGCCGCAGCAGGAGCTAGTCTGGGATTACTCCTTGCACCAGAAAAAGGAGAAGAGACTCGTCAAAAATTAAAGGAAACATTTGACGAACTTGGTGATAAAGCACAGGAGGCATATCATAAAGCACAGGAGGCATATGAGAAGTTTACTAAAGACGATAATAAAGAGAAGAAAAAAGCATAAGTTAAGCTCTAAGAATCCTAATTTTTAGACAACCTTATAAGCTGTGTTTTACTTTTTCGTAATATAACCAGGTAATTTATTTTTACCTTCTATTTATAGTGGAGTTTTAATTTTATGTGTTTGTCTATAAAGTTCGTTCTGCGTTACGCTCTTCAAAAAATAAGTTGCTTCGACAAGTGATACAGTGAGATTATCGAACTGCTCAGCATAACTGATTTGCAAAATAAAACTGCGCTTTTATCACTTCACAAGCTTTGGCAGTAGCAGGACAGGTTTTGAACCGAGCGAAGAGAGCTCACGAACACAAAAAGATAATACCGTAAGTGAGTAAAACAAACATTCTGAACAAAACACTTACCTTATAAATAGTCTGTTATTATACAAAAACCCATATTTCTGAAATGAACCAAGACGATGATTTTAATTTTTCCAATGAAATTGGAAAACTAATTCAGGAGATTAAGGAGTACCTGGATTTGAAATATGATATTGCACGCCTGGATATTACTGAAAAAACAGTAGTACTTTTTTCTGTATTTTACAGTTTTATGATCTTTATTATTCTCGTGCCAGGCATATTTATGTTCTTATCGTTTGCACTTGCCTATTACCTCGGACTTGTTTTTGGCGGCTATCATTGGGGTTTTATGATTGTTGGCGGGCTATATTTCATATTGGCAATTATTTTTCTGATTTTCAGAAAGAGACTAATAACCAGACCATTGGTTAAGTTTTTATCAAAAATGATTCTTAAATCGTAAATACTTTAATATGCTGATAAAGTTTCAAAAAGAAAGAGAAATAGAATCATTGGAAGACTTACGCTATATGAAACAACAGCTGATAAAAAAAGCTGATAAGAAGTCAAAGAAAATCAAGAAAAAAGCAAAACAACTTTCCAAAAAGACTACTACCCCAATTTTTTATAATGAGCTATTGTCGCAATTTAACCTTCAGCATAGCCTAATGAATATGCTACCAATGGTATTGAAGTATAAAGAACAAATCGGCAGTGTTAATTTATTCAAAGGGATTAAAAATTCACAACGAAAACGTGTTGCTTTGATAACAATTGGTGCTATTGGTGCGGGTCTTTTAACTTATTTAAGTTTATCAAAGAAATCGGAAAGAAAACAGGAATCACAAAAGGAAGAAAAAGAAAGACAAACTCCTACCGTGCGTGATGAACTATTCGTTTAATTGAGTTCCGCAAAGTTTACAATAGATGGCCCCATGATCATGATCTTCATGTAAACAATTGGGACAAACCTGTGTAGTAATTATCTTATTTTTGGTGGCCAATGCAAATTCAGAAGTAACAATTCCGGTAGGAACGGCAATAATACCATATCCCAATATCATAACAAAACTTGCTATAAACTGCCCTATTGGTGTTACAGGTGCAATATCACCATAACCAACAGTAGTTAAAGTAACAATGGCCCAGTAAATTCCACTAGGAATACTTGTAAAACCACTCTCTTCGCCTTCAACCAGATACATTATCGTACCAATAATTATTACCATCATTACAACGGCATAAAGGAATACACTTATTTTTGCCCTGCTTGCTTTTAATGCAGTTATAATAACCCTGCTCTCAGAAACATACCTACTGAGCTTAAAAATTCGAAAAATTCTTAACAAACGCAAGGCACGGATAACAATAAGACCGCTCATGCCTGCAAACACCAATCCAATATATGAAGGAAGTACAGACAATAGATCAATAACACCAAAAAAACTAAATATATAAGTAGATGATTTTTTTACGATATAAATCCTAAGTAGGTATTCTATAGTAAAAAAGAAGGTAATTGCCCATTCAAGGAAAACTAACAGGCTGCCAAATCTTTCATTAATTTCTTTTACACTTTCTAACATTACTACCAGAATGCTAAGCAATATTGCAGCAAGTAAGGCAATATCGAAAAATTTTCCGGTCGGTGTATCTGCTTCAAAAACTATTTCATATAATCGCTTTTTGAAAGTGTTTTCCATGTAGTGATACTATATTCAAACCGTAATCATACGATAATTAAAATTGTATTATATAATTACGAATAGTTTTATTAAATCTCTTCAATTAACTGAAAGATTTCTTCCAGCTTAACATTAAAAAACTTTGAAATCTTAAGTGCTAAAACAGTAGAAGGAACAAACTTACCGGTTTCAATAGCATGTATTGTTTGTCGGGAAACATCAACTCTTTCAGCTAATTGGGCCTGGGTAATTTTGTGTCTGGCTCTTTCAACTCTAATAGTATTTTGCATTTTCATAAATAGCTTATGTTAAAAAAAAATTAATTGTCTTCTGCTAATTTAAAAACTTCACTGAAGTCAACATTAAAATATTTAGCAATTTTTAAGGCTAAAACCGTAGAAGGAACAAATTTACCTGTTTCAATTGAATGAATAGTTTGCCTTGATACATGTAATTGTTCTGCCAGCTCAGCTTGGGTAATATTCATTTTAGCTCTTTCTACCCTTATTGTATTCAACATTTTTACATTTTCCATGATGTGGCTTTTGAATAAATTATTAGTTAACTTTTGTATTGTTTTTCTTTAAAAATTCAAAAAGTGTACCAAAATCAATTTTAATTAGCAAGGTGTATTTAATAATTGCCTAAAATCACATTTTAGTTATCATTTTTCTATAAAATTTTAATTTTCCTGATATTTTTGGTACACATTAACCTTCATTTTTCATAAATATTAGTTTTTTCAATATTTATGAATAATGCAGGTTAACCCAGATTTAGGAAATCTTGGTGTTTCAGTATTCTGAGACCATTAGATTTGCTTAATCGTCAGAATAATTCATAAACTTTCATGAATTATCAGGGTTAAAAAAAAGACAATGCATTAAGATATTATTCTATAAACCTTGCACTTTTTTCAAATAAGGTTATCCAATTTGTATGCCAAAAATTTCTTTTTGTATTTATTTCAGAAAAACAAAAATCCCTGAATCATGTTTAATTCAGGGATTTTAATATCTATTTTATGGGGAATTATTTAATCCAATGATCCAATCATTTTACCGGGGTCAACCCATTGTGTAAATTCTTCATCCGTTAAATGACCCAATTCTAAGGCTGCTTTTCTTAGTGTTGATCCTTCCTTGTGTGCTTTTTTAGCAATTTCTGCTGCTTTTTCATAACCAATATGTGTATTTAAAGCAGTTACCAACATCAACGAATTTTCAAGATGTGCAGTAATTACCTCTTTATTTGGCTCAATACCAACTGTCATATTATTTGTGAATGATACACAAGCATCACCAATTAAACGTGCCGCCTGAAGAAAATTATAAATCATTACCGGTTTATAAACATTCAGTTCAAAATGACCGTTCATGCCACCCACAGCAATAGCTGCATCGTTTCCAATAACCTGCGCACACACCATGGTCATTGCTTCTATTTGTGTAGGGTTAACTTTACCAGGCATTATTGATGAACCCGGCTCGTTTGCAGGAATAATTAATTCACCAATTCCACAACGTGGTCCGGAAGCCATTAAACGGATATCATTTGCAATTTTCATTAAGCTTACAGCAACCATTTTTAATGCACCTGAAGCCTCTACAATAGCATCATGTGCTGCTAGCCCTTCAAACTTATTTTGTCCGGTAACAAATGGGAGGCCTGTAAATTCAGCAATTTTTTTCGCAACCAATTCTGCATAGCCTTTAGGAGTATTAATTCCTGTACCTACAGCAGTTCCACCAAGAGCGACTTCTGATAAATGAGCAAAAGAATTTTTGATAGCAATTAACCCATGGTCTAATTGGGATACATAACCTGAAAATTCTTGTCCTAAAGTTAATGGAGTTGCATCCATCCAGTGGGTACGGCCAATTTTTACAATATCTTTAAAATCTTCCGCTTTTTTTGCCAAAGTATTTCTTAGTAGTTCAATTCCGGGTATGGTAATTTCAACCAATATTTTATAGGCTGCAATATGCATGGCAGTTGGAAAGGTATCGTTTGATGATTGCGATTTATTTACATCATCATTTGGGTGAATTAATTTTTCACCTTCACCAAGTGTACCACCCTTGAGTAAATGCGACCTGTTAGAAACCACTTCATTTACATTCATGTTTGATTGAGTACCTGAACCTGTTTGCCAAATAACCAATGGAAAATGATCATCCAATTCACCTGCTATTATTTCATCACAAACCTGCGAAATAACATCCTTTTTTTCTTCGGGTAAAACACCAAGTTCAAAATTAGTATGCGCAGCAGCCTTTTTCAAATATCCAAATGCTTTAATAATCTCCTTGGGCATGGAACCCGGATCACCAATTTTAAAGTTTTCTGACGATCTTTGCGTTTGGGCCCCCCAGTACTTGTACGTTGGTACTTTTACTTCGCCCATCGTGTCTTTTTCAATTCTGTAACTCATAATTATTTGTTTTATCTTTATAATTTGTTTTGACTGTATATAGATTAATTATTCGCGCTTAAAACTTATGTATTTATAGAAACTGGTACCAGTCAGTCTTATTAAACAAATCAGTATTTAAACGAACAAGGTTTACATTATAAACAGGTCCTAATTATTCTGATACGAAATTAAGTATAATTATTTAGATGATATAATCAGCATGAAATGTTTGTAAACACTAAAATTTAACAATCAACATATATAGAGTTGTGAGAACTTCTGATCTTTCAATAAACTTGTTAATTAATATCTTTTTAGAAACCATAAAATGACAGTAAAGTGTATTTTAGTAATATCCGGGCAATTAATAGCGAAGACAGGGTAATTAGCCTGGGGAACAGAGTTATTGGGATAAAAAAGTAAAATAATTAAATGTATGAAAACAGTTAACATCATAAACACCAACATTTTATTCTCATTAGTATTATTAGTAGTTTCATGTGGTGTACAACAAAAAACTGCTAACAAATATGACCTCTATGTTGTTTCAAATATAAAAAGTTACAACAAGTTAGCCACTGAAAACCCAGATAAAGAATTTGTTGATATTGAAAAACATATCCCAGGAATTAACCTTGACATACGTTATGCCACAAAAAACAATTTTACCGGGCAGCAAATTTATGAATCCCCGAAAGCATATATTAGAAAACCAGTTGCTGATGCACTATTAATAATTCAAGATGAATTAAATAACAAAGGGCTTGCAATAAAAATATATGATGCCTATAGACCTTATTCTGCAACAGTAAAATTTTACGAGGTTTATCCCGATAAAAATTTTGTAGCATCACCCAAAACAGGTTCAGTGCATAACAGGGGATGTGCCGTAGACCTTAGCTTAATAAACATAAAAACAGGCAAAGAGCTTGAAATGCCTACACTGTTTGATGATTTTACTGAAAAAGCATCTCATTCATACATGGATTTGCCAGCAAAAGCAATTGAAAACAGAAAATTGCTAAAAGATATAATGACAAAATATGGATTTATCATATATGAAGCTGAATGGTGGCATTATAGCTATAAAGATTGGAAAGAATTTGAAATAATGGATATTTCTTTTGAGGAATTGAAGCAGAAGGGAAATTAAGATATTGATTTTATATCATGAAAAGACAAACAGTCAATAAGCAATATACAACCTGTCTGCAGCAGGCAGGCACTCAATAAACAAGTAAAAGAGTTGAATGTACTGAAACAATGAATATTGAGTGTTGAGTGTTGTATATTATATTCCTATAAAAAGCACGTATTTTATTACATAAAACCAACAACAAATTTTTGTATTATATTGATACAACAAATCAAAGAAAAACAGTCTTCAATAGGTAGCTATGCTTTAGAATGTCAATAAATTTGCATACTGCTTACTGAAGACTGGATACTGTTTTTATTTTAAGCCCCTATTCTTCAATAAAGGTTCAATTACCGGTTCTTTACCCCTAAAGGCAAGGTACATTTCCATTGCATCTTTAATACCGTTAAGTTCAAGTACATTTTTTCTGAATGCACTCGCCGTAGCCTGATCAAACAGACTTGTTTCTTTGAAAGCTTCAAAAGCATCATTATCAAGAACGCCTGCCCAGATATAACTGTAATACCCGGCATCATACCCTCCATTGATATGTGAAAAATATGTAGTACGGTAACGTGATTCAATTTCAGAAATTAAACCAATACTGTTTAAATATTCTTTTTCAAATTCAATGACATCAATGTCATTAGGCTCATTAATAGTGTGATATGCAATATCAAGAAGCGAAGCAGCTAAATATTCAACAGTTGCAAATCCCTGATTGAAATGTCCGCTGTTTTTAATTTTCTCGATTAATTCATCAGGAATAACTTCACCAGTCTCATAATGTTTGGCATACATTTTTAGCACATCAGGTTCAAAAGCCCAATGCTCCATAATCTGGCTAGGCAATTCAACAAAATCCCATGCAATAAAGCTTCTTGAATAACTTGTTTTTGAGAACAATCCGTCTAAAGCATGTCCAAACTCGTGAAAAAGTGTTGATGCTTCATCAGGGCTAATTAAAGCAGGTTTATCAGCAGTAGCTTTTGTAAAATTACAAACAACAGTTACCAAAGGATTAATTTCTTTCCCATTTTTAACTTCATGTCCACGATAATCGCCACACCATGCACCACCGCGTTTGCTTTCCCTGGGGTGAAAATCCATATACAGAATCCCGACATGGTCGCCATTAGCCTCTTTCACTTCAAATGCAAGTGCATCAGGATGAGGCTTTGGTATATCTTCTATTTCTTTAAAAGTGATCCCATAAAGTTTATTTGCCACCATAAACGCACCTTCACGAACGTTTTCGAGTTTTAAATATGGCCTTATTTCGTTTTCGTCCAAATCGTATTTTTGTTTCCTGAGTTTTTCAGCATAATACCACCAGTCATAAGTGTCCAGTTTAAAATTACCACCTTCAGCATCAATATTTTTTTGAAGTTCTTCAGCTTCATTTTTTGCTACAGGTAAAGCTTTCTCCCAAAGTTGGTTAAGCAATTCAAGGGCTTTGTCAGGATTTTTAGCCATCCGCGGCTCAAGACGATATGAAGCATGATTATCATATCCAAGCAGGTTTGCAGCCTGAACACGCAACTTAATGATTTTTGCTATAATTTCTTTATTATCATTTTCATTGTTGTTATTTCCACGGTGGGTATAAGCATGATATATTTCTTTTCTTAGCTCTCTATTATCAGCATACTGCAAAAAAGGTATCATGCTTGGTTTTTGGGTAGTGAATATCCATTTTCCTTCCATGCTATCTTTAGCCGCTGTTTCTGCCGCTGTAGCAATTACTGCTTCAGGAAGCCCTGCCAGATCATCTTTGTTTTCAATTACCAGTTTAAAATCATTGGTCTCTGCCAAAACATTTTGACTAAATTGCACTCTTAATTTTGAAAGCTCCTGATTAATAGCTTTTAACTCCTCCTTTTTGTCATCAGCAAGATTTGCACCATTTCGGATAAATCCTTTATACATGTTTTCAAGGATAAATAATTGCTCATCAGTAAGTTTAAAATTTGCTTTATTTTCATAAACAAATTTTACTTTTTCAAACAATTTTGGGTTCAGGCTAATTTCATCATAATGAGCAGATAACTTTGGTGAAATTTCCTGTGTAATTTTCTTTAGCTCTTTATTGGTATTTGCACTATTCAAGCTAAAAAATACTGATGACGTCTGATTTAAAAGTTCAGAACTTTGCATATATGCTTCTATAGTATTTTCAAATGTAGGCTCATCTTTATTGTCCAAAATAATTTGGACATTTGCCATTTGTTGTTTCATACCTTCTTCAAAAGCAGGCATATAATGTTCAGGTTTTATCTGTTCAAATGGCGGTGCGCCAAAAGGTGCATCAAATTCAGCCAACAAAGGATTATCGTTACTCACAGTTTCCCCTGTTTGTTCATTATTAGTACATGACCAGCCAAATGCCAGCAGTAAAATAAATAAATAAGTTATTTTTTTCATACGTTTAATATTTATAATTAATTTACAAATATAAAAATTACATTACACAAACGGTACAAACGAATATGCTGTTGAATATGTTTTTGTTTATTAAACTTTTAAGCTGACTGAATACTTACTAAAATTCAACATAGTAGTTTCTAATCCTGAAAACAGAATTGATGTTAAGAAGGAAATTAATGAACTAATGAATAAAGGCGAACTCTAAAAAATTCAAAATTTAAGGCTT
>JBDLJL010000174.1:0-10301 GCA_039714415.1 Bacteroidota bacterium | reverse complement strand
CTATACCGCTTAAGGTGCTATGCGCCTGGACATACTGTTCATTTAATATTTGTGTAACCGCATCGTTCCAGGTGTTGGTTTGATTAACCGTGGGTTCAGCAAATTCGTCTGTTCCAACTCCCGGGAATGTTGCAATTTTAGCATCTATATAGGCTAAAAAATCCCCTGATTCCGTGACTTGTGCATTGCTGTTAGTAACTAAGATTAGTAAGATTCCAAAGATTGATAAAAGTTTTTTCATGTCAAATATTATTTGGTTAGTAATTAAGTAATTGATTAGTATTAATAATAGCGTGATAATATTTTCTTTAAAAGAAAAGTACTACCATGTAAAAGCCAGATGATATACAATACGAAATACACTCCTGCTTTCATCAACTCAATTCCTCCCAACTATTCAAATACTAAATCTTAATCCACCATAAATAACAAATGCATTTCGCAACAGCCTCAATTTAAATGATATTTTTTTATCTCAATACATATGCCAAAAGAATTTAATGGTTAATTGCCTGTGTTTTAGCGACTAACCGTCTACAAATAAGTCCTGTTTTGCTTGAGATAAAACAACACACTTAATTGTGCGCTTTTATCGCAAATGTTTATGTTTTATGTGGTTTTGTAGCTTGTGATTTGCTTGTAAATAGTAATATGTACAAAAAAATAAAATTAAGATAACCTCTAAAAATCCAAATCACTGCGTTACTCAAATTCTTCAAGACACTCATTTACAGAAGTAAAATCGAGCCTTGAAAAATTTGAAAGCCTTAATCTTTTAATTTTTAGAAGCCACCTTAAGATATTGCAGTTTTCGACAAGCAAGGATGAGAATTTAAAGTTTCATGCTAAACTCACCCAGGTTTGGGAAATAATGAGTGGAAATGAATTTAATAAGGGCATAGGAAATATCTTCTGCAACTTTAGTTTGTCTTTTTTTATCACTTCTTGTTTGTAAATCAATTTCAATTTGGATTCCGTCAATAGTGCCCACTGATGATGATCCGTGTCGGGTAGTATTATATCCCCCACGGAAATATGGTTCATCAACTTTAGGGCTCTTGGTATGCATATTCGGCACACATGCCTGCCCACGATTATGCAATATTGTTCCTAAACTGTATTCTCCCCTGATTAAGTCAGTAAAAGATAAACTGTCTTTTTCAGATTCAAGCAAATTCCTTATACTGCAATATTCATTTAACAGGTCGGAATTTAACATATCTTCTTCCAAACGCAATTCATCCGCACTAAGAAGATAACCCAATTCTATTCTTTCAATTTTGTGACGGTGTCCATGCAGGTCAATAAATAAACCTTTTCCGAATTTTTGTTCCATTACCTTTTCAATACTATCTATCCTGGCATGGTACGCTTTCCATACTTCCCCTGCTTTTTTATTCCCATTAGCAGCCTCTTTTATATTTCGGTTAGCATCAAGTCTTGTTCTATGCAGGTGGTTAATAACAATATTCGGATAGTGCCCTGTTAACTTGTAAATGTTTTTATAAATCTTATAGGCTATCTCAATAGTATAGATATCCTGATTCTTTGCAAATCGCCCCTTCCTTTCAGGTATGTTCTTGGGTTTATCCCAACCACCATGAGGTACAGAAATGACTAATGGTAAATCTCCATGCATATATTCAACATATGAATTTTTTTCACGATATGATTCACCAGGTTTGAAATTTTGTCCGGCAATTTGATATGGACAAAAAAATGCCATTATTGCAACTATGTATAATATATTTGTGCTTTTTATCATGTGATTATATTTTTATTTTTAATATGAACCACTGTTTCCAAAAATTAAACCAACTATTGTAGTATTTATGTTTTTGTAAACTATTCCATTTTTGTTCTTATATAAATTGTTAATATTGAGCATGTAAAAATGAAAACGTTTTTTGTATTTATTTTAACATTGAGGAATCCTGCTCTTTTATAAGAAGCTTAACTCGCTCTTTTTGAGTTGATTTGACTTTAAGGCGGGCTATTACAGCCCATTCGTAGTTAGTGGTAATTATGAATTATTTCCCATTTCTCTCATTAGCATTGGTATACGCTATATGGCACATGATTTGGATAATATTTGTATCATAGGTTCAATTTGTTGATAAAACTAATGAAACAGTCGTGGTGCGACTGTTTTATAGATATAAATAGTCGCGCCCCGACTAAATTAACTGATAATGATTGTAACTCTTGTATTAGTAATTTTAGTAATGGTACTTTTGATTGGAGAATCCATAATCATCAATCAAAGTGCTATGAATATTAATACAAAAATCCATGTTAATGGTACAAGGGGGAAATCGACAGTAGTAAAATACATTAAGGCAGGATTGAGTAATGCGGATTTAAAAGTGATGGGGAAAGTAACAGGTGAAATTCCGACAATATTACTGCCCGATGATACTACTGAAACAATTAATCGCAAAGGACCTGCAAGGGTACAGGAGCAATTCAATGTTATAAGAAAAGCAAAGAAGAGCAATGCAGATGCCCTGGTTTTGGAATGTATGTCCATTGATCCGGCCTTGCAAAAGCTGGAAAGTAAGTTTTATAAGCCTGATATTTATATAATTACAAATATCAGGGATGATCATCAGGAGAAAATGGGTAGCACACTAGAATCACATGTGGAATCAATTTGTAGTGCAATACCGGGTAATAGCAAAATAATTGCATGTGAAAGCCCGTATATGGACGTTATTAGAAATAAAGCGGTTGCTCAAAATTCAGAATTTATTCAAGCCATAAGTTTGAATGTTCCAGAAAAAGAAAAAATACCGGAAACAGCACATGAGGCAAATATAAAGATTGCCTTAACAGCTTGTGTAGAAGCTGGTATTAAAAGGGATGTTGCCTTTAAAGGTATTTTGAAAATTATTGCAAAATCTAAATCACCGCTTGTTAGCTTTTTAAACAATAAAGAAGAACAATTTTTCCTCAATGCCTTTTCAGTGAATGATCCACAGTCAGCAACCGATTTTTTAGGTTCCTGGATGAAAAAGTTATTTATTACAGATAAAATTGTGGTGATTTTTAATACAAGGTCAGACAGGCCTACCCGAACAGGTTTGTTTGCGGAATGGATAAAATCAAACCAACAAGATATTGCTATGGTTATTTTAACCGGGGATCATAAAATTAGGGCAAATCGCTTACTTTCTTCAATGAAAATTAATCCTAAAGTAAAAAGTCTGCGGTTCAATTCCAGCACTTCAATAAAAAAAACGATTATGGAAAATGTTGGGGTTTCCAGACTTATTGTTGGGGTTGGTAATATAAAAGGACTTGGTTATCAAATAATAAACGAATTTTCAAAAGCATCATGATTACAGAAATATTCCTTATAGGTTTAGTTGCCGGCTTCCTTTTTTATGAATTAACAGGGATATCACCAGGTGGGGTTATTGGCCCGGCGTATTTTGCCCTTTTTGTTTTACAACCCGGTAAAATAGCAATGACCATTATTTTGTCTTTAATCGTTTATTTGATAATTAAATACCTGTCAAGTTACCTTGTTATTTATGGTCGCCGAAAACTCCTTCTTGCACTTCTTCTAAGTTTTTTGTTTAAATTAATTATTGACCTTTACTTACAGCCATTAAGTATGGTTAAGCTTGATTTGCAATCTATTGGTTATATAATTCCGGGACTTGTTGCGAATGAAATGACCAGGCAAAAAATAGCTCCGACATTATTATCGCTTGGAATTGTAACAATTTTAACTTATCAGATAGCTCAATTTTTATGAAGCGATTGTCTTTAAATATCAGGCTGTTAATTATCTTTTTGATTTTCTTTACAGGGTTTCTTGTTTCTGAGTTTGTGTTTGTTTATTATAAAAATAGGAAAAATGAAAAACAAATGCTACAGGCCGTTGAATTAACCAAAGAATGGTTTAATGTTGTTCAAAAGGAAAAAGAAGCCCGTAATATTTTTTCAGATGCAAGTTCTAATGTTCCTCACAATTATTTGATTGGTAATGACTTTACCCTGACAACAACAACGCTTGGTTCAATTCAGGCAAAAGAGATTTCAACAAATCCTGATTTTGCGGCACTAATGGTCAGGTTAATAAAAGAAGCAAAAATAAAAAAAGGTGATAAAGTGGGAGTAATTATTTCTGGCTCTTTTCCTTCTTTGGCAATATCAACACTGGCTGCATTACAAACGCTTAAGCTGGATGTTATATTAATGAGCTCACTGGGTGCATCGTCATATGGTGCTAATCAACCGGGTGCAAGCTGGCTTGATATAGAAACATGGCTTATTAAAAAAGGCAACTTGAATTATAAGTCGGTACTGGTATCAAGGGGGGCTGAAAATGATATTGGCTTAGGGCTAAGTGATGAAGGTGTTCAATTATTCCAGGACGCAGCCAGCAGGAATAAAAGGAAGCTTTTTTCACCTTTAAATATAAGTCAGGCTATTAATGAAAGAGTGAAAATATTTAGCTCAAATAATATTTCATTATTGATTAACATTGGTGGCAATCAGGCAGCTCTTGGAAAATGTGTACATTCTGTTTCTATCCCAAACGGGCTTAACAAAAACATTCAATTATGTGATGACAAAGACAGGGGGGTAATCCAGGAAATAAATGCAATGGGGACACCGGTTATAAACCTTCTAAATATTAAGGAACTTGCTAATAAATATGGGATGGATATATCACCTGGTATTCAATACGTTAAATCACTAAAATTATTTAAAGAAACAAAAAAAAGCAAACTGGTGCTTTCTATTACATTAATAATAAGTTTATTGTCTTTTATGATACTTAAAATAAAATAATAACATGAGAAAGTTTTTTATTATAATTTTTATTGTTTTTAGTACAATTAACATAAATGCTCAAAATTACAATTTAGGACATTTGTTTTCTAAAGACTCAATTACCATTGTAATTACTGATTCGGGTTTAGGTGGCTTGTCGGTTGTGGCCGGTTTAGAAAATAACATGCGAAATTCGGGGCATTTTGCCAAAATTAAACTGATTTTTGCAAATGCACTTTTCAATGAAAAAGGTGGATATAATTCCCTTACCAACAGGAAGGATAAAATATCTGTTTTTAATAATGTGCTGAAAGGAATAAACAATAAGTATGATCCTGATTTAATTTTAATCGCATGTAATACGCTTTCTGTAATTTATGAAGAAACACCATTTGCAAAAAAAAGGAAAACTCAGATAATAGGAATTGTTGATATTGGTGTAGAAGAAATACATAAATCATTGGATAAAGAAACAGGTTCAAAGGTGATTATTTATGGCACTGAAACTACTATTGAGGAAAACAATCATCGTTCCCAGTTAATTGAATCAGGTGTAACAGGCAACCGGATAATTACGCAGGCCTGTCCCCAGTTGCAGGAATATATTGAAAATAGTCCTAATGGTGAAGATACAGAAATGCTTATAATGTCTTATGTTGACGAAGCTCTTGAAAAAACAAAGATTAAAAATGAAAAAATTTACGTAAGCTTGAATTGTACACATTTTGGCTATTCAAAGGATTTGTGGCTACAAGCATTTAATTTTTCAGATATAAGTTCTATATCTATTATAAACCCGAATGTCCAAATGTCAGAAATCCTGTTAGTAAAACAATATGGTGGAAGATTTAAAACAGATATAGAAACAAAAGTAGTTTCAAAAGTGAAAATAAATGATAAAAGTGTAAAATCAATATCCGGGATAATTAAAGATTTATCCCCGGCGGCTTCTAAGGCACTTCTTGAGTATCAAATAGTTTCTGATTTATTTTAAATAAAAACATTTATTTTAATGACAAACATAAAACAATATAAAAGCCAAATATTATTTGCAATATTATTTTTTATGATTGCAAGTACAATATCTTATTTTTTGTATTTTATACTTAACGAATGGGAAAAAAACATTATTGAAGAAAATAAGGCTTTAACAGAAAGAGCTGTTGAAAAAATGAGCCGTAAAGCAGAAAAGATGTTGCTAAAGCTCAATAATAAAAATATGTTTTCTGAAAACATTACAAATAAAGAGTTAAATAAGCTTGACAGTATTTTAAAAATAATCTCAAAAAATGTTTTAAGAGAATATAAGGATTTTAAGGGTGGTTTCTATCTGATAAACGCTGGAAGATTTGTAGGTTATGCGTTTCCCGATTCAAAACCACCATATCCTGTTTACGGACCGCCGCCACGTTCGTACACCATTATTAAAGACCAGGTTCTACGCTCGGCAAAAGAACAAAAGCTAATAATTCAACTACACAGATTTGATCCCGAAGTTTTCTTCCCGCTTGCAACAAAACCTGTAATTGTAAACAATGAAGTTGCGATAATTGCATGGTCAAGGACACATATTGAAAGAAAACTTCCGCTGTACAAATTAAGAAAAGGAGTAACATATATAGCAGTTGTTTCTATCACTATTTTGGTCATTTTAATATATTTTACTATAAAAATAAGAAGCGATATAAGAAAAATTAATACCCAACTTGATTATATCCAGAACGATCCAAACTACAGGTTGCAAAATAAAAGAGGTGTTTTTGGGAACATAATAAACTATGTAAACGGCATGCTTGAAAGATTGCAAAAAGGAAATAATGAAAGAAGAAAGCTTGAAAAACAGCTTCATCGAAAAGAAAAAATGGCATCATTAGGGCGTGTTTCTGCCGGAATTGCACACGAAGTAAAAACACCGCTTGCTATTATTAAAACACGTATACAAATTTGGCAAAAACAACTTGATGTTAATTTAAAAGAAAAAATTGACAAGGACAATTCATTAGAAATGGTTGAGGGAGAAATAAACCGCCTGTCAAAACTTATAAATCGTTTATTGATATTTGCCCGGCCAATAAGCAAAAATATGAAATTCTGCGATATTAATGAGTTGATTAAGGAAATTGGTTTCATGATTAAGATGAAAGAAGTTCAAAAGGAAATAACATGTGTTACAAATTTATCCAATGATTTGCCAAAAATTGAAATTGATGAAAATTCGATAAAACAAGTAATCATTAATGTCCTTACAAATGCACAAGAAGCAATACCGGAGAAAGGTACAATAGATATAGAAACAACACATGACCAGTCAAATAATAATATAAATGTAATAATATCAAATACGGGAAAAGGTATACCTAAAGATGTAATGAGTAATATATTTGAACCTTTTTTTACAACCAAGGAAACCGGGGTTGGTTTAGGTTTAGCTATTTCATATCAAATAGTTAAGGCACATAACGGGACAATAAAATTTATTAATAAGGCCGATGACAAAGGAGTAAAATGTGTAATTAAACTACCTGAAAAGCAGGATTATGAAGCTGACCACATGCTTCCGGGCAGTTCCATCCCTCATTAATTGTGCAGATAGTGATGAAAAAATAAAAAACACATGAAAAAAAATAAAAAAATACTGGTAGTTGATGACCAGGCATCAATGCGGAAAAATATTTCTGACTTATTATTAGACCAAGGTAACCAGATTTTTGAAGCTGCTGATGGCGAATTGGCTGTTTCTATGGCAAATGAAATAAAACCAGATACAATAATTCTGGATATAAACCTGCCAAAAAAAGACGGAATAACAGCTCTCGGGGAGATAAAGGCTGATTTGCCAGATGTCCCGGTAATTGTCTTTACAGCATTTGGCACAAGCGAAAAAGCTATCGAAGCTATGAAATTGGGTGCTTTTGATTATTTGGAGAAACCTTTTGAATTAGATGAATTTTTGCTTATTGTGGACAGGGCGTTGAAATATGGTGAATTGATAGAAGAGCTAAACCATCTGCGTAATAAAACTTCGCATTCAAAGGAGGAAGAGGCAAATAAAATTGTTTCGAAAAATGCAAAAATGCAAGAAGTTTTTAAAACAATTGGCCGGATTGCTTCCACTGATGCATCAGTACTAATACAAGGTGAAAGTGGTACAGGAAAAGAACTCATTGCAGACGCTATTCAAAGACACTCGCATTTGAAAGATAAAGCGTATGTTAAAATTAATTGTGGTGCCTTATCTGAATCATTACTTGAAAGTGAAATTTTTGGTCATGAAAAAGGCTCGTTTTCCGGTGCAGAATCACAAAGGAAAGGATTGTTTGAAATTGCAGACGGCGGAACCATATTCCTTGATGAAATTAATAGTATGCCATTTGCTTTGCAGGTACGTTTGCTCAGGTTGTTGCAAGGCCAATCTTTTTTTAGGGTTGGCGGGACCAAACCAATTGTGGTAAAAGTAAGAATTATTGCTGCAACCAATAAGGATATTGAAAAAGAAGTTAAAGAAGGGCTTTTTAGGGAAGATTTATATTATAGGTTAAATGTTGCACGAATTAATATTCCGCCATTACGTGACAGACCGGATGATATTGATATTTTAATCAATCATTTTTTTCACAAGTATAGTCCTGACAGAAAGTTGATGCTACATGAGGAAAGCCATCGGAATGTTCATGATTATCATTGGCCGGGAAATGTCCGCGAACTTGAAAATACCATTCACAGGGCATTAATTATGACAAGTGATAACATCATCATGATAGGAAGGCTTCCAGCTGAAGTAAACAGGGGAACTAATCTAAATGCGACCCTGCATTCTTATCTTGAAGAAAAACAGTCATTTAAAAGTATTATTGCAGACATAGAAAAAAAATTAATAGAGGAAGCTTTAAGGATAAATAAGAACAACCAATCGAAAACAGCTGATTATTTAAGCATGAACCGCAGGTTGCTATATTCAAAAATTAAAGAACATTCCATTGTTATTAAGTGAAACAAAGTAAACAAAATAAATATTAATAGTAAAAAATATGAAAAACATAAATAATATTTTCCTTTTAATTGTTTTAGTTTTAGTCTCAACAGCATCTTTTTCTCAGGATATTAAAGGTGATATTGAAAAATATTTAAATAATATTATTGCTGAAATTCCGGGAAGTAATACTAATGATTACACTATCCCTGCTTCTGATGATTTAAATTCCTGGGGGAATGTTTTGGGTTATATGTTTAATAATCAAATTGAGTCAGCAAATGATTTAGCAAATGGTTTAAATTACCAAATAGTAGATTTCCAGGACACTACATTAAATGCAAACAATAGGTTTTATATTATTGAAGAAAAAAAGCCCAGGACAAAATATTGGGGGACTTATATAATTAGTGCTAATCCATCACGAAATCGACTTATTATACAAGCACCACATCCAATCTATGATTCAAATACAGGATACCAGGCTACATTTTGTTTTAAAAGATTGCAACCAAAAGCACTCTTTATAAGCGGAACCCATCGGTGTAACCATATCCTGGAGACAGATTGTTCAGGTACAACGGGTGCATGTGGCAGTACTGGGCCATACAGGGTTTCTGACAATGCGCATAACGTTAATTCTGTTTTTCAGATTTTTACTAAAGAAATAGCTGACAATTTTGACAATACCGTTTTTGTCCAGCTTCATGGTTTTAGCAAAGGTGCTAATGATCCCTACCTTATTATGAGTAATGGTACACGTGTTACTCCTTCTGTTGATTACAATGCATTAATTAGAGACGGCCTTTTGCAAGCAGATCCAAGCCTTACTTTTAAAATTGCAAATATTAACACGGACTGGGACAGGCTAATAGCTTTTACAAATGTGCAAGGCAGGTACATAAACAACAGCTCTGACCCATGCTCAGTTAATGCTTCAAATTCAGATGGCAGGTTTGTACATATTGAGCAGGAAAGAAGCAAATTAAGAAGCGATTCTGTTGGATGGTATAAAATGTACTTAGCTATGAAAAGTGCGTTTGATATTACTACTGATATTGATCCGGCAATATGCGCTGATAACCAGCTTGTTGAAGTTTACCCTAATCCAAATAATGGTAATTTTATTATTGATTTAAAAGACAAGGCTAAAAGTATTTCTATTATAGATAGCCATGGAAAATATATTTACAAAAATTCAGATGTTATTGCACAAGCTTTGCAGATTAATTTAAAAAATCAATCACCGGGTATTTATTTTGTAAGAATTGTTTCCTTAAAAGGAATATTGCAGAAAAAGATATTGTTATTAAAGTAGTAAAAGAGTATTTCTGTATTGGTTTTTGGGTTTCTTGTATGATTTGAGAACTTTTTAATAATGGTTCTACTACCATTTTAGTGGGTGCTTAATCATAGGGTAATTTTTAGTTTAAATTTACTATGGTTATTTAGGGTCTGCCTGTAAATAGTTAACTGCTTAATAATCAGACGATATATGTCATAATAATTTTGGAAAATCCCCTAAAAATGACTAATTTAGGGC
>JBDLJL010000173.1:0-10364 GCA_039714415.1 Bacteroidota bacterium | reverse complement strand
TACCACCTCCATCTCACCAGGTTCCGGTTTTCCGGCCTCAAAAAGTGCAACGGTACTTTCCACCGCTTCTTTTGCCAGGCGATCAACATTTTCAGGTGTAAAGAACTCAATCCCGTTCCTGCCTGACAGGTTAAAACTGTTTTGTTCCCTTTCCCCGTTTTGTTCTGCTATGCAGGAAACAGAAATCTGCCCCATAGGTTGAAAATCGTATGTGATCCTGCCTTCGGAATTAGCAAACAGTATATAACTTGTTTGATTGGTAAAAGAAATACTTGCTTTAATAACCCTTTTGTCCAAAGCAAAAACTTTTTCATTGATTTTTTGCAGATAAGGTATTTTTTCGTCAATGCCAACGGTTTCCCAGGAAGTTTTTATTGGATAATAATTCGCCGGAAAATGTTCCTGCAGCTCAACAGGTTTATACGATTTATTGTGTTGAGCAATGTTGGCTGCTGTTTGTGCCGCTTTTTTCATCGCATCAGGGCTAATCACCTCGGTAAATGAATACCCGGTTTGATTTCCATTTAACACCCGTACACCCACACCCATATCAATATTTGAATAGGCACGGTTTACTTCTTTGTCTTCCAAACCAATATAATCTGAAATACTATGCTGAAAAAAAATATCGCAATAATCGCCACCTTTTGAAAGTGCTTCAGCCATAGTTTGGCGAATAATTTCTTCGCTGACTTTAAAATGGTTTAAATAATCGTTTAAGTTCATATTTTAAAAATTCTAAATTTTAAATTATAGATTGTAAATGATGTTGTAGTTAAAGCAAATACAAATTATTCAATAATCATTATTCATTTGTTAAAATCCCTCCGGTCGTTCAAATATCAAAATTACTGTATTGTTATTTTCTTTCAAACCTAATTTTTTTCCGTACTCCGAAACCGGGTCGCCATTATTGTCAATACCAATCCAGATTTGATCTTTTGTTAACAATAAAGCCTCTGCCATACCATATTCAGGGTTTCTGTTATCAAAAATCCGTTTACCATCATTGAGAACAGTCTGCTGAAAAGAATAGGATAATTTTTCTTTTGTTTCAGTATTAATCCGGGTAACCAACCCCCTACCCCTTTCCAAAATGTAAAGATAGCCATTTTCAAACTTCATATCAGAAATATCAAAGCCCGCTTTCTGAGGGCCCAATGTTTCTATAAAAGGTTCAGTTATTTCCCCTAATTTCAAATCAATTTCAAATAATCTTCTGGGCTGGCGTTCCTTGGCTAAATATAAAATATTATTTTCACAATCAACAGCTAATCCTTCCAACCCCATATTTCCCCATCCTGAGCGATAAATACCATAATCTTCCCATTTTAATTCTAGTTTTTCAAGCTTACAACTATCAGGGTTTAATTTATAAGCATTATCAAGCCACTCTTCAATAAGATAAATCTGCTCGCCGCAAACAGCAATTCCCTCAAAATCAATTTTATCATCAGTACAAATTGGAATTATAGGTTTTATTGTAAATGTATTAAATGTAGTATCAACGCGATAAATCCTATTATTCCATTTTTTGTCAGCCACTACAAATACATTGTTATTATACAATGCTATCCCGCTCAAATCAAATCGTTTACTATCAACAGATTTAAGCTGTTTAACACCTGTTTTTCCAGTTAATTTTAAATTATAAGCCTCATTTCTACTTATTTTTTTTGAATAATTCCTATAGGCAGATGGTGATTCAAATACGGAAAAGCCCAATTCTTTTATTAATTGCTCATATTCATTTAGTATAACCAGCTGTTCTTCAATTTCCTTTTCAGTAAGTTCCCGGTTTAATTTAGGGGTTTTCTTAACAGGTTCAAGCCGCATGGATTCACAATCAAAAGCTAACATAACTGATGCCACCGGTTTGTTATTTTTACTAAAAAACACAATGGCATGATGAGGAATAAAACAAGCTGATAAACCGGCATTTAAACCTTTTACATCCTTTCCTGAAAGCATGATAACTTTTCTTGTTTGTTTTTTCGTTAACAAAATGCCTTCTGAAGTAGCTGTTTTATCAATTCTATCATTCTTAACAATCTGGTATTCACCATGTAAGTTAGATTTCAAATTATACATATATGCCTTTGCATATGCATATTCAATGTTTGGCCAAACAGTAGTTTGAGCGTTAATCTGAGAAGTATACAGAACAATTAAATAAATAATAAATACTATACGAGTCATAAATTTCTGAAATTTGAATAAATATTTATCTTTTTAAATTTATCAAAATTAATCAATATTTTATGCAATAATAATTATTTTTGCTTTGTGCGTTAAATTAAGATTTTTTATAAGTTGTAATTCTAATTCAATTTTAGAAATATGGGAGCAGATGACTATAAATACGGAGACCCTTTTAAATTCAAATCTATTCAAATATATTCTTCCTCAGAGTGGATGGCTCATTCAAAAAGAAAATATAGAAGAGTTTTTGATAAATCAGAAGTAGGATATATCCGTTCTGAATTTACATTTTACAATAAACTTTTTGATGAAGAAGATTGGAAAGCAAAAGTAACCGTAAAATTTATTCAAATTAAACGAGGTAAAAGAGATGAGCTTGCCAGTCTGGATGATGATATTGAAGTTACTAAAGATAAAAATACCATACACGTTTACAAAAGCTGGGGTGTTGATGACCCGGGTGGTTTTTGGAAAAAAGGTGATTATGTTTGTGAGGCGTATATTGATGATAAATTAGTAGGTAGTCAAAAATATTTTATTGAAGATATAGGATCTGTAAGTATTAAAAACAACCCATATTTTGATATTGAATCAATAAAACTTTATACCGGACCTTCAGATGGTTGGGAACAAAAAGACAAAAAGTATTTAATTGCTTTTAATAAGAAAGAGACCCAATATGTTTGGCTGGAAATTAAAATTAAAAATAAAACAAACGTAGATTGGAACTTTGAATTCTTTATTAATTTTTATGATGATGCCGGCCAGTTTAAAGCTCAAATGGACAGTCTGTATTATATAGATAAAAAAACCAAAGGAGATATTTATACCTATAACAGGGGTTGGGGAAATAATGATCCTGGTTCGTGGAAAGAAGATAAATATGTAGCCGAAATTGTTTTTATGGATACATTAGTAGCTTCCATTCCTTTTAATATGGGCGATAAATATATTGAAGGCACAGCAAAAATTGGTTCTGTAAGCCATGAGGGATTACAAGATGCAGTTTCTGCAACAGAAGAGGAAGAAAAGACCCTGGAAGAACTACTTGAAAACTTAAATTCCTTAATTGGACTTGAAAAAATAAAAACCCAAATTACTGAACACATTGATTATATTGAATTTTTAAAACTTAGAAAGAAAAAAGGACTTAAAGACGAGGAAAAAATCACCTTGCACAGTGTTTTCACCGGGAACCCCGGAACAGGAAAAACCACTGTTGTCAAATTCCTGGGTAAAATATACCAAAAAATGGGACTATTATCAAAAGGGCACTTGCATGAGGTTGACCGTGCTGATTTGGTAGGTGAATTTATTGGCCAGACTGCACCAAAAGTTAAAGATGCTATTGAAAAAGCTCGTGGTGGTGTTTTATTTATTGATGAAGCTTATGCACTTACCCGCTCAAAAACTGACTCTAAAGATTATGGACGTGAAGTTATTGAGATCCTATTAAAAGAAATGTCTGATGGTCCGGGTGATATTGCTATTATGGCAGCAGGTTACCCAAAAGAGATGGAAGATTTTATAAATTTTAATCCGGGTTTAAAATCCAGGTTTAAATATTACTTCCATTTTGATGATTACACACCAGATGAACTAATTCAAATTGCTGAATATGCTGCAGAAAAACGTTCAGTAATTGTCAACCCAAAAGCAAAAGAATACATCAATAAATTATTAATTGATGCCTACCGCGACCGTGACAAATCATTTGGGAACGCCCGTTACTCATACTCGTTGATTGATGAGGGAAAAATGAATATGGGTTTGAGACTTATTAAACTACCTAATGTTAAAAAACTTTCCGGGAAATCACTATCAACAATTAAGCTTGAAGACGTTGAAAAAATAAAAGCCGGGAAAAAGAAAAAAATTATCCGAATACCAATTGATGAAGAATTGTTAAAAATTGCTACCAAAGAATTAAATACCTTAGTTGGGATGAACCATATCAAAACAGAAGTTAATGATATGATTAAGCTGGTACGATATTATCGTGAAACAGGTAAGGATGTTCTTAATAAGTTTTCAATTCATACTATTTTTACCGGCAACCCGGGAACAGGAAAAACAACCCTGGCCCGGATAATGGGCAAAATATACAAAGCACTTGGTTTACTTGAACGGGGACATGTTGTAGAAACCGGAAGAGAAGGATTAGTCGCAGGATATACCGGCCAAACAGCAATAAAAACCAAAGCTAAACTTGATGAAGCTATGGGAGGTGTTTTATTTATTGATGAAGCCTATGCTTTATCTGATGGTGGACAAAATAGTTTCGGTAAAGAAGCTATTGAAGTAATTTTAAAACATATGGAAGACAAGCGTGGTAAATTTGCTATTATAGCTGCTGGTTATCCTGATAATATGGATGTGTTTTTACATGCAAACCCGGGTTTGAAATCACGATTTGACCGTATTTGGCAGTTTTATGATTATTCAGCTGAAACATTGTTAAAAATAGCTATCCATATGTTTGCTGAAGAAAAATTAGTTCCTGATAGAGATGCGAAAAAATTCTTATTAGAATATCTAAACGGACTTTACGAAAAAAGAGATAAGTACTTTGGCAATGCCCGTTCGGTACGAAAAATTGTTGAACAGGCCGTTAAAAAACAAAACCTAAGAATGGCTTCTCTACCTTCGGAAGAAAGAACGACAGCTATGATGGAAACAGTTACGATACTTGATTTAAAGGAAATTACTATTGATCAAAAAGAGGATCGTAAAAGGATGGGATTTAGGTAAATGAAAGAAAATTTGTAGATGTGAAGATATGGAAATTTACTATTACTTGATTTTGAAACCGTGATCAATGGAATATTCGTTAATATCATAATCTCCAATAAAAGATCTTAAGTTCATGGCCTTAACTAGCTTTTAAACGGATTATTTAATTTCAACAATATAACAGCTTCTGCATTTTCTTAATGAGCATGAGAGATTTATCATAAAAATGAAAAATAAAAAGCTCTGAAATTATTCCCTATACTTTTTAAAAATCATCCTTAATGGATTTAATAAACGTTCAAGTACGGAAATTTTTTCTGTAATAATATCAGCTGTACCGTTCATTTGTTGAGCAAAAGGAAGTTTTTTGTTATAATTTGTTTCTAAATTTTGGGGTAATTGAATAGTTACCAGGTAAAAATTTTCGGATGGGACTAAAGAAACCGAATGTACTTTCCCCTGCACTGTCCCATATTCCATATATGGGTAATTATCCAGTTTTATATTCACTGTTTGGTTTTCTTCAACTTTACCGGCTCCTGCAACAGCTAGCTGTAAGTGCCCTATTATGACACCTGGCTTTTTAGGGACAATGGTAAAAGCTGTTTCGCCTATAGTAATATTTTGATTTTCTGATACTATTTTATTGAAACTTACTTTACCGGCAACAGGGCTTTTGAATAAATAGCTCATCTCCCAGTCTTCAATACCGCTTTGCAATATATCAAAAGTAGATTTTAGCTCTAGTTGAAGTTTGTTCTTTTGATCAGTATATTGTAATTCCAAATCGAGGATGCTTTGTTGGATTTGCGTTTCACTAATTTGATTATTAATAATGGTATTTTTAGAGGTTTCAAGGCTGTATTTTTTTTGAAGGAAATCACGTTTTGCCTTTTCAAATTCCAGTGCAGGTATCACATTTTTAACATAAAGCCCTGAATCGCGTTTAAATTGCTGATTCGCTAATGAAAATTCTTGTTTTTGAATATTTAATTGCCTTTTAAAGCCCATATTTTGTTTTTGGGTTTGTTTCAGTTGTATGTTTAAGCTTACTATTTTTCTATGATGATAATTTAAGCTTACAAAATTCAAATAATCATGATATTGTTTTAAAAATGAAGAGTATATTGTTTGTACAGTACCTAACTCATAATACGGGTAAAAATTAATTGTTTTAGAAGTATCATAATTTACCATAAATTTATGCAGTGAATCAAGTTTTTGGCTTAAGTCAAGTATATGTTGATAATTGGCTGTGTTTTCAATTAGGGCAATAAGTTGGTATTCAGTTACAACTTGCTTATCTTTTACCAAAACTGATTCTATTTTACCGCTTGTTTTGGCAACAAGTGCAGCAGGTGGATTTTCAGTAGTAATGGTGATAGAAGAACTAATAACATCCGGATATTTAAAATACCAGCTACCAATTAATAACAAAACAATTATCAGAAAAATGACTGATATCCCGCCACGAATTATCCAATGAGGAATAAAGCCCAGTATTTCCTGAACTTCATCACTACGTATTTCTATTTTATCAATTTCGTTTGGCATACGCTTTTATTGGAACACGGATGATTTATTTGGAACACTGATGACACGAATTTTACTAATGCTCACGGATTTTTTAGTTATTAACAAAAATAATGTCAAATGTTTACAAATTTATTCGTGAATATCTGCCAGATCTGCGTCATTCGTGTTCTATTCTTTTCTGTCGTTTGTGAATATTTTTCTTTTAAATTCAGGTTTCTTGCCAAAATTAAATAACAAACCTACTTCAATATCTGTTGCCTTTAAATAATTTATCAATTGAAATTCATGCTCTTCTTTTAGTTTTTCTGCTGCTTTTAATTCAATTATTATAAAATCGTCTATTACAATATCAGCAAAATAATCACCAACATTTTCACTTTCATAATAAACTTGAATAGGTTGTTGACTTTGAACTTTAAATCCATATTTTCTTAATTCAATACACATAGCACGTTCATATACCTTTTCAAGAAATCCGTAGCCTAAAGTATTGTAAACTTTATAATATGCGCCAATAATTTGTTTTGATAATTCCTCTTGTAACATAGTATCTATTTTTTTGGAACACTGATTATACCGATTCTCATGGACTTTTTATTAGCTAAATTTATTCGTGAGTATCCGTTAAATTCGTGTCATCTGTGTTCTATTCTTAATTCCCCAGTTCTAACTGGTTTTTTATCAGCTCATAATATGCGCCTTTCTTTTTTGCTAATTCTTTATGCGTGCCTTTTTCTACGATTTTCCCTTTTTCCAAAACTACTATCTGATCGGCATTTTTTACCGTGCTTAAACGGTGTGCCACAACAACTACCGTACGTCCTTTAAAAAACTGGTTTAAGTTTTCCATTATCACACGCTCATTATTGGCATCTAAAGCATTTGTAGCTTCGTCTAAAAAAATAAATTCCGGGTTTTTATAAACGGCACGAGCAATTAAAATCCGCTGCTTTTGCCCCTGGCTTAAACCATGCCCGTCCTGACCAATTTTTGTGTTGTAAGCTAATGGCAAACTTTCAATAAAATCTTTTATATTGGCTGCTTTTACAGCTTTTAACAGCTTTTCTTTGTCCACGGTTTCTTCACTTACTGCAATGTTTTTGGCAATGGTATCAGAAAAAATAAAACCATCCTGCATTACCACTCCACAACTGCCCCGCCACATACGCTGACTAAAATTTTCCAAACCGGTCCCGCCAATAATAATTTCACCTTTAGCAGGTTCATAAAAACCTAATAATAGTTTTATTAAGGTAGTTTTTCCACTTCCGCTACTACCAACAATTGCAGTTATTTTTTTTTCAGGTATTTCCAGCTCAATATTGTTCAGCACCATTTCAGAATGCGGTCCTTCATATTGGAAAGAAAGTTTTTCTAAATTAAGTGATTTACTGACGGGTAAACCTGTTAGTTTGCTGTCATCCGGCTTTTCTTCGTCTTCTTTGTTATGGATTTCACCGAGACGTTCCAGACTGATTTTTGCATCCTGTGCCGACTGCATAAAACCAATAAGTTGTGAAATAGGGCTATTTAACTGACCAATTATATATTGTACAGCCATCATCATACCCAGGGTCATTTCGCCATGGATTACAGCCGCTGCCGCAATAAATGAAATAATAATATTTTTAAGCTCGTTAATAAATACAGAACCAGCCTGTTGATATTGGTTTAATGCAAGGCTTTTTACATTGACTTTAAACAACCGGGCCTGTATTCGTTCCCATTCCCAGCGCTTTTGTTTTTCGCAATTGTTTAGCTTAATTTCCTGCATTCCAGTTATTAACTGTATTACATTGCTCTGGTTATCCGATAACTGTGCAAAACGTTTATAATCCAGTTCTTTTCTTCTTTTCATAAAGAAGACGACCCACAAAGTATAAAGTATACTACCGAACAGGAAAACCAGGAATATTTTCATGCTGTAAAAAATCAGCACGGCACCAAAAATGACCAGGTTAAAAACCGAAAAAAGGATATCAAGGCTGGTCGATGTCAGGAAATTTTCAATACGGCGGTGGTCACCAATACGTTGCATAAGGTCACCTATCATTTTAATATCAAAAAAACGGATAGGTAGTTTCATAAGCTTGATTAAAAAATCAGAAATCAGGGAAATATTGATCCGTGTACTGATATGCAGTAAAATCCAGCCACGGATAAAATCAATGGCCGTACGCCCGGTAAAAAGCATAAGTTGTGCTATAACAACCAGGTAAACAAAACCAATATCGCGATTAGCAATACCAAAATCAACAATGGATTGTGTAAGGAAAGGAAAAATCAACTGTAAAAAACTGCCTGCAAAAAGCCCGAGAAAAAGCTGTGTGATAAACTTTTTATATGGCCTTAAATAGGAAAAAAGAAAGCTAAAGCTCGCTTTGTTTGGTTTTTCATCATCCGCAGCATGAAAATCAGGTGTTGGCTCTAACAAAAGACAAACCCCTTTTTCTTCGCCCCCAGATTTGGTACTAATCCAGCCACCTATAAATTCTTTTTCGGTAAGTTTTACGAGGCCTTCAGCGGGGTCGGCTATGTGAAGAATGTTTTTTTTATCTATTTTATAAACGACTACAAAATGGTTCTGTTTCCAGTGTGCAATGCAGGGCAGGGGCACTTCTTCAACTAATTGCTCGAAAGAAATTTTAACCCCCATGGTACGAAAGCCAATGCTTTCGGCAGCATCGCTGGTTCCAAGCAAAGATACCCCTTCACGGGTAATAAAACTGCGTTCGCGCAAAGTTTGCAAGCTATAGCTTTTACCATAATACTTTGCCACCATGCGTAAGCAAGTGGGGCCGCAGTCCATAGCATCAAGTTGGGTGTAATGAGGGAATTTGGGCATTTATTTGTACTGTTCAAAATTTGTAACCAAATATAATAAATGCTTATGACAAATCATTAATTTTCCTCCCAAACATGGCAAAGATTATATTTGCCAATAGCATATTCGTAGTTTGAAATTGACGGGCATAATAAACTGTATACACAACTGCGGCATGGTTTTACATTTTTGCGCAACTTAAACCAGTTTTTATGCTTGTACATTTCCTTATGCACCAATTCGTGTATACTATGTTTGTTTAAATTGCCAAGTTTGGGTTTGTTCAGGTTTGAATAAACACTAGCATCTGGCAAAATATAAAGTTTACCAAAATTTAGTTGGTTGATTACCTGCCGTGCAAAAATATCTTTTTGCGTGGGTTTTGCCTCAAAAATATCTTCTTTGTTTAAATAAACAGCCTGTTCAAAAAGTTCAATATTATTGCCGTTGTAATATGGGTGAAAGGCGTTATTTTCAATATTTAATTGATTAATTGCATTTTCAAAAATTTCGACATCTTGTTCTTTTTCAATTTTAAAATCAAAAGAATATAGTATTTCAGCTATTTCCTTAACTTTTTTCAACACTTCTTTATATTTCTTCCAAAAAACGGGATTATAATCTAAATCATGGTCGCAAAGTACACTGTAAATTGAATTAGGGAAATTATCTTTTTCAGCAATTTCAGTAATTTCAGTAATACTCTCGGTTTTAACATGGTTGACCAAAAACTCCCTGTTTATCTTATAAGTAATTCTTGGCTGTTCTTTTTGATGGATATAAAATTTTGAAAAAACATAATCGAATTCTATTTCCGTACGGATCGTGTTAAGGTACCAATTCCCGTTAAGCTCTTTATAGTTTACTATAATAACCTCATTTTTAAGTGCCTGAGAATCTTTACATTTTCGTCTTTTCTTTTTATATAATGCAGGTGTCCAATACCTGGTAGTTTTACTTTTTATTTTTGATTTTAAGGTTTGTATTTTAAAAGCAACAAATGCCAATGTTCTTATATCTATATATATCCCTTATCAAGCCTTCCGATTTTTGATTTATATGAGATTAC
>JBDLJL010000172.1:0-10371 GCA_039714415.1 Bacteroidota bacterium | reverse complement strand
GTTTCATATTGTATTTTATGCGGCATAACTTGTGAGTAAATGCAACCCTATTGCTATTAGCCAATTAGTATTTCTTATTTACGACACAGACATACACCTGTAAATCAACCAGTAATATAGAAATTTGCGAAAAAAGTGATTTAAGTAAACGCAAGTTTATTATTGTATTTACAAGTTTGGGATATTTAAATGAAATCACTTTTATAACCTTATAACTCCCTTCATTCTAGCATCTTCTTTCGGTGTCATCAATCCGGATTGCTCTCTAACTGCTTAATTTTCTCCTTCAAGCGCATTTCTTTTGCAATAATCCGGCTAATATCTGTGGCAAAAAATAAAATACTGGAAGTAACTCCAGCTTCATCCAAAACAGGAGTATAAGTAGCAAGCAACCATTTTTCCTGACCTTGCTTCGTATACCTTTTCAAAACTGCTTCATAAAAATTACCTTGTTTTACGGTATTAATAATATTAATCAGCTCCTTTTTTTCCTGTTCATCCAACAAATCAAGCACGTTTAACCCCTTTATTTCTTCCAGGGTATAATCCATTGAATTCAGGAATTTTTGATTTGCCTCTAATAAGATTCCATCAGTAGTATATTCAACAACCAATAATGTATTATTCATGGCTGTTATTTTTGCCCTTATTTCAGCTTCATTTTTTGCCGTTTCTTTTTGTAATTCCCTCAGCTGATCAAGAGTGTTGAGCATTTCCTTATCTCTTTTTTCAAGTTCTACAGACTGCAAACGGGATTTCTCCAGCAAGTCAGTTGTTTGAGAGCTTATTTGAGTCAGGGAAAGTGTATTGGCAATATTTTCTGCGGCTTTTTGAAGAAATTCACGCTCATGTTCAGTTATTTTTTTCAATGAGGCCAATTCCAATACACCAAATACTTCATCATTATATATTAATGGAATAAGCAACAAGCTTTGAGGAACTGATTCACCAAGACCCGAAAGAATTCTCATATAACCTTTAGGAATACTGGACATATATATCATCCTTTTCTCAGAAGCACATGAACCAACAAGCGATTCTCCCGAATAAAATTGTTTATCCAAAAATGTCTTCTCCGAATATGCATATGCTGCAAATAAGCGATAAATCGTTTTTTCATTGTCAGTTATTTCTTTTATATAAATACCTCCCAATGAAATATCAATAAATTCAACAAGCATTTTTATAATTCTTTCAGCAAGTTGCTTTGTGTCGTCCTGGTTCGTTTTCAGAACATCTGAGATTAATGAAATTCCCTTGTTAAACCATTTTTGTTTTCCTTCATCTTTTTTTCGTAATTCCTCGGCCTCTTCTTTCTTTTTTAAAAAGTTGTTCATTTGGTTTATGGAACTCGCCAACAAATCCTTATCACTTTTAACTTTTACTATTTTTGAAAAATCACCTGAAGCAATGGCCTTACTAACTTCTGACGTTTCCTTCAATGCCTCACTTATCCCTCTAAATGCTTTCTGTAACTGGCCAAACTCATCTTCCCTGGTTATTTCCATACTCCCCTGTTCACATTCAAAATCACCAACTGCAACTTTTTGAGCAAAATTAATTAGCATTTTAAATGGCCGCATAAAATAATCTATAAATACAATTATTAGGACAATACTCAATATCAATAAAAATAAACCAATTAAAAAGTGCTTCCAAAATTGGTAACCTAATAATTCAAACATTACACTCTGTTGTGTTTTAAAGCACACATGCCATTTACCAGCCTGTTCGCTAAGTAATACGGGATGACAATAAACCAGTTCAGAACCATTAACAATAAAGTTCTTATATGATTCAGAAGAAGATATTGGGCAAGAAGGACAAATCATTTTTATCCTATCTCCGATTGTAAACTTTTTGTTATTTGTTGCAATGATATTTCCGGAATTTGACACAACATATCTCTCTATATCTTTTTGCAAATTATCATTTGCCACAATCATTTTATTAAGCCAGTTAAACGAGATATCGGCTTCAATATATCCTAAATATTTTTGGCCGGAAAATATGGGAGTAAAAACCGGAATATAACCAATATTACCTTTTTGATTAACAGGCTCAAAAACAAGACTTTTACTACTGTTTGCCAAATTTTTCTTAAATAGCCTGAATTTTAAATTATCTATTTGCGGATTGGTATTTTTCACAATACCATTTTTAGCCCTCTCCATGGTCAGAAAATTCATTTTCTGATTAAAATCCAGTTGTTTATTTGACAAACTATCCGGAATTACTTCATCACCGATATAAACAATACTCAACCTATTGAGATTAGGATTATTGTTTAATATTGATCTTAATAATTTATCTGAATCAACATTTATTTCACCTTCATTAATAATTTTTGAAAAAATAATTGCAAGAACATCTCCCCTTGTTTTAGTACTTTCTATTTCTTTTAATAATTCTGATTCATACTTAATTCCAGCATTAGATAAAAATTGAACAGATGAATTAATCATCCTTTCATTTAATATAAAGTTATAATATGATAGTACAATAATAAAAATGATCAACATGATCATCGAAATAATCAGACCCAGCTTAATTTTAAGCGATTTAAATTTCATATATTTTTATAAAATATTATTACCTGTTACTATATTGCATTATGAAACCCCATTTTAAATAATTCCCTGCAAATCGCCATTCGGTTGAACAAATTTTGAATTATACGAGTTTACCTTGCTTCAACTTATTTTCCAGTTCTTTTACTTTAGTAATATCAATTGAGATATTAAGTATTTTGTAAACTTTATTATTTTTATCTAAAATTGGTGAATAATAACCATTAAGCCAATATTCATTTCCATCCGGAAGCTTTATATGTTCTTCTATTTTTCTACTAATTCCTTTTGCAAGGTCAATCCAGAACAATTTATATTCAGGCAATTCAACATCCAAAGAGGTAAATTCACTATGACTTCGTCCAATTAAATCATTTTGTTTTAGGTCAAATAATTTGAGGTAATTTTGGTTAATCTTTTGCACAATGCCATCAGGCGAAAACTCAGACACCAACAAACTGGAATTAATTGCGTTAAGTATACCTTCAGTCTCAAGACTTTTCAGATCAGACTCTGCTTTTGCATTTTTTAATTCGACAAGACTATTTTTCATATCTTTCTCATGCAAAGCCAGCTTTTCTGATTGCTCTCTTGATTGCTCTAACAATTTCCTGGTTCTGGTGTTTATCTGCACATTATTTATTGTTGAAGCAATATTTTCACCAATTTTTTCAATAAATTCAATCTGATAATCTTCGAATTTATTAAACGATGCTAGTTCAATTACCCCATACACTTCCATATTTAACAACAAAGGCACAATCAACAAATAATTGGGTTCCAGTTCGCCTAAACCAGAGGTGATTTTTATATAATTTTCTGGAATTTCTGATAAATTAATGGTTTTTTTCTCACTATAAATTCGACCAATCAAACCCTCTTCAGGATATATTTTTTTGTTTGCCAATCTTTTTTTATCATAGGCATATGTAGCCATTTGTTCAAAATAGACATCATTGGTATTTTCATTATTCAAAAAAAACAATGCTCCCTGATTGGCATTCAGGTATAACACCAAATCATTAACAAGATCATTACTAAGCTCCTGAATATCACTTGTATGCTGCTGCAATATATCCACAAATTTTGACAAACCTTCTGATTCCCATTTTCGCAAATTTGCTTCTTTCTCACCTTCTTTTTCACGTTCAGTAGCCTTAAGTAGTTTTTCATCAACCTGAATTAAAGCATTACCAATCATATCATTTTTTAGCAAATCTGATTGTTCCATTCCCAACTGGTCTTTAACCAATTTATCTGCATATTTTGCTAATAAAGTATACCTTTCAGATATGGAGTTCACATCTTCATATACCTCTTTATACTCATAACTTTCTGTTTCAATTACATCTATCCTTCCCCCTTTTGCAATTGCAGCAATTGATTTTGAAATTACCTTCAGCCTTTCCTTAAGTTGATTATTCAGATAAATAAACGCAAGTTGAAAACCAATTACAAATAAGATGAACCATAATATGATATATAATGCTCTGTAATTAAGTTGGGAATATACTTCTTTTCGAGGAACAGTTATACAAACATAACTGTCAATTGTTTCTTCATATTTAAAGTTCAAAAACCAATGTTTGGCCTTTTTAGTTTCAGGCCACTTATAAGTAAAGATTCCTTTTTTGTCTTTCAGTTTCTTTAATCTTTTGAACATATCTGTTTTGGAATAATCCATTCCTTGTTCTTTAGGGTGGATGGATAATTTACCATCTTTTGTAATGATAAAAGCATACCCCCTTTCAAGGTATTTTCTTTCATCAAAAATGGCTTTTAAGGCCATTCCAAATCTCTCTTTTAAACCAACATAATACATTCCCCTGATTTTACCATCAATATAAATTGGTTTATACGTAGTTAAATACCAGGAATTGTTTTTATAAACTCTGTTTTTGAATTGATTCCCACTCTCAATTGTCTGAACAATTTCCGAAGAATTCAATATTATATCGCCAAGTAAACGTTCTTCTTTTGTATTCAATATATTGGTAGAAACATTTACATATCCCTTGGGAGTCTTCTGATAAATGGAAGCATTAGTCTTTGTTAATAAGTTTATTTCATCAACAATATAAAAATTGTTCAGCAACGGTGATTCATCAACAAACCATTCATGAATTTTAACAGTCATTGGGCTTTTAGTAAATGGATTAACTGCTTCAAATTCAATGATTGCAGAATCACTTTCCTCTATATCACTATATTCATTAATTTTATATTCGGCAAAATTAGTGGCCATATTTAAAATGTCCCTGTCCCGAACATGGTAAACATCAATAATTTGCCCTAACTCCTCAAGCTTATTATAAGTCTGTTCTTGTGTAATAGAATATGCGTTCTCCCTTCCATTGTAATATAGAAACAGCCCGATAAGGATAAAAATCACCAATAAAATGCTATTCATCATTATCTGAACCCGGGAAAACATGTTAAATCTTTTAAAAATCATATTTGAAGATAAAAGAATAAAGTAAAAAGAATAAAAATAGAATTTTTTTTATTGAACTTTACATTTATCCTGTTTTTTTTGAATTTACCTATAAATAATTGTCAAAATAAAAATGCAGAAACCTTGCCAATTATAGAATTTTAAGTCGTTCAGTATATATAATTTAACATCCGGACATATTTTTAAACTTTATTGTATAAAAAAGATAATTATCATGGTTTACTATATCAGATTAAGCTAATTTTGAGCTTAAGTTTTTTAATAATGAAGAAAGGAAAAGAATCAAAACCACATATCGGGATATTTGGCCGCAGGAATAACGGCAAAAGCTCGCTAATAAATCGATTAGCAGGGCAGGAAATTGCTATTGTGTCAGATGTTGCAGGAACAACTACTGACCCGGTAAAAAAATCATTTGAAATTAGCAGCTTCGGGCCTGTTGTACTTATTGATACAGCCGGAATTGACGATGAAGGCGATTTGGGTACCAAAAGAATAAATAAAACTTACGATGCGATAAAAATTATTGATTTAGCCATTTTGGTGGTTGCCAACAACCGTTTTGGTAATTTTGAAAAGGAATTAATTGAGAAATTTAAGTATTACGACACTCCCTTTTTTATTGTTTATAACAAATCTGATCTGAATCCCATAAGCAACGAAACTTTTGAACTTTTAAAAAACCTTTATAGAACCTCTGCCATTGAATATAGTACTATCGACATTAAAAAATGGAAAGACGGTTTAGAAAAAATCATCAAAAAAATAAAAATAACGATACCTGAAAGCTCATACAAAACCCCTTCATTAATAGGCGACCTTGTATCGTATGGAGATATTATTTTGTTAATTACACCCATAGACATTGAAGCACCGACCGGAAGGATGATATTGCCGCAAGTTCAGGCCATAAGAGATATTTTAGACAACGACTGCATTGCTATTATACTGAAAGAAAGGGAAGTGGATGCTTTTTTACGAAAAACAGGTATCAAACCCAAATTAGCTATTACAGACAGCCAGATTTTTTTGAAGGCAGATGCATCTATTCCAAAAGATATTCCCCTAACTGGTTTTAGTGTGATATTAGCACGACTAAAAGGTGATTTTGAAAATTATCTGAAAGGCACACCTAAAATAGCAGAACTTAAGGATGGTGATCGTATTTTGTTATTAGAGTCCTGCACACATCATGTTTCCTGCGATGATATAGGCCGGGTAAAGATACCTCGATGGTTATCAAACTTTACAGGCAAAAAGCTTGAATTCGATGCAGTTAGTGGACTGGATACTTTAAAAAGAGATATTAAGGATTATGCTTTAGTTATACAGTGTGGCGGATGTATGATCACCCAAAAACAGATAAAAAACCGGCTAAAACCGGCTATTGAAGCCGGCATACCAGTGACCAACTACGGAATGGCCATTGCCTGGGTTCAGGGAATTTACCAAAGAGCTATTGAACCTTTTGTTAAACCACAAGAAACTAGCAATTTGGATTACTTATGACAGCCTCAAATACTCAATCGACAATATTCAATAATAAATCAAGATTAGTTTGCCGTCAGCTTTCTATACCTGATTCTTTTTGGCCCGGTATCTCCCAATCTCTTTTTGCGGTTTTCTTCATACTCTGAATAACCACCTTCAAAAAAATAGACCTGAGAATTGCCTTCAAAAGCCAAAATATGCGTAGCAATACGATCAAGGAACCAGCGATCATGCGAAATAACCACAGCACAACCAGCAAAACTTTCCAAACCTTCTTCCAGGGCACGAAGCGTATTTACATCAATATCATTTGATGGTTCATCCAGCAAAAGTACATTTGCTTCTTCTTTTAAAGTAAGTGCTAAATGCAATCTATTACGTTCACCACCTGAAAGCACACCACATTTTTTTTCCTGGTCGGCACCGGTAAAATTGAAACGGCCAACATATGCCCTCGAATTAATCATACGACTACCCAGTTTAATTTCCTCGCCACCGGATGAAATCACTTCATAAACTGATTTTTGAGGGTCAATATCCACATGCTGCTGATCAACATAACCAATTTTCACCGTTTCCCCGACTTTGAATGTCCCTGCATCTGCTTTTTCAGCCTCCATAATCATACGAAACAAAGTGGTTTTTCCGGCACCATTTGGGCCAATAACACCTACAATCCCGGCAGGGGGTAATTTAAACTCCAAATCATCAAACAAAAGCTTATCCCCAAAAGCTTTAGAAACTCCCTGAGCCTCAATAACTACATCGCCAAGACGTGGGCCATTAGGGATAAATATTTCCAGTTTACTTTCTTTTTCATTCACATCCTGGTTCAATAATTTATCATAAGCAGACAATCTTGCCTTGGATTTTGCATGACGTGCTTTTGGGCTCATCCGCACCCATTCCAACTCCCTTTCGAGGGTTTTTCTTCGTTTGCTTTCCGATTTCTCTTCTTGGGCAAGACGTTTGGCTTTTTGATCTAACCAAGATGAATAGTTCCCTTTCCATGGAATGCCTTCCCCCCTATCTAATTCTAAAATCCATCCTGCCACATTATCAAGGAAGTAGCGATCGTGTGTTATGGCTATAATTGTTCCTTTATATTGTTGCAAATGCTGCTCCAACCAGTCCACTGATTCAGCATCCAAATGGTTTGTAGGCTCATCAAGCAACAACACATCCGGCTCTTGCAATAACAAACGACACAGAGCTACACGGCGACGCTCACCACCCGACAGATTTTCAATTTTGGCATCTTCCGGTGGACACCGAAGGGCATCCATGGCCCGTTCCAACTTACTATCCAGTTCCCAGCCATTGTATTGTTCAATCAAATCAGAAAGTTCACCCTGACGTTCAATGAGTTTATTCATCTCATCATCACTCATGGGGTCTGCAAACTTAGCATTTACCTCCTCGTATTCTTTCAGTACAGAAACCACTTCTGACACCCCTTCCTCAACAATTTCACGTACTGTTTTTTGATCATCCAGTTTAGGTTCCTGCTCTAGCATTCCAACTGAATAACCCTCAGAGAAAGCGACTTCACCTTCAAAAGATTTTTCCATACCGGCAATAATCTTCATTAAAGTAGATTTACCAGAACCGTTTAATCCTATGACACCAATTTTTGCCCCATAGAAAAAAGACAGGTAAATATTGTTTAACACTTTTTTATGTGGTGGAAAGGTTTTGCTTACCCCAACCATGGAGAAAATTATTTTTTTATCGTCAGACATGTTTGCAGTTTAGAAGTTAGAATTAAGATTTTAAATTTTATTTACGCAAAATAATTCGGATATGCATTTTAAAAAGTAAAAGTAAGAATTATTAAAGAAAAAATATATTCTTTTCAAAACTGTTCAAAAACATTTTTTAAATCCTTAAATTTCATCTTACTTTGTAAGTAAACACTTACTTACTTTTTCTGATGTTATCAAAACGACAAAAACAAATAATTGAAGAATCAATAAACATTATACACAGTGAGGGTATTCAAGGGTTTACTATTAAAAATCTCTCAAACGCATTAAATCTCTCAGAAGCCGCTATATACAGGCATTTTAAAAGTAAGACGGAAATTTTATGTGCTCTTTTAGACAGTTTTATTGAAATTCTAAATGATTTCATAAAATTAACAATAGAAAATGAATCCAATTCATTGGAAAAAATTAAAAGCATATTTGAAAAACTCTCATTAACTTTTAGTAATAAACCAGCCTATGTTTCAGTAATTTTTGCAGAAGAAATATTTAAAAATGAAGAATCGCTTTCTGTTAAAGTCAACAAAATATTAAAAAAAAACAATGATGCCTTTAATTTCATAATTGAAAATGGACAAAAAAACAATGAAATTACAAAAAATGTTGCAAGCCAGGAATTAACTTTAATGACCATGGGTGCATTTCGTCTAATGGTAAAAAATTGGAAGATGAGCGATTTCTCGTTTGAATTAAAAAAGAGCTCAGAAAGGCTATATTTCAGTATTGAGACACTAATTAGTGTCCATCCGTAAAATGTGTGTTTTTTTCAATAGTCTCGGCATGGCTTTTTTATTGACTAAACAGAAGCCATTTAACTTCTTCGCAGTTAATGCATTGAGCCACACCGAGACTTTATGGACGAACACTAACTAAAGCAAACGAGAATTAACTTATTTATATTATCAACTATTTATTTTTATTAACAATTTAGTTTTAAATTATGTTTAAAGAAACTACAAAAAACCACAGAATAATAGCTGCAGTTGCTGCAGTGGTTGTTGGACTTTATTTAATGCTTATTGCTCCTACACAAGCAATGTCAGTTTTAAAACTCGCATTGCATACAGTTATGGAAAGATTAATTCCGCTAGATCCTGATTTTTATACTGCTGTACCAATTCTTGGTGCAACTTTCGGAATTTGGATGATACTTATTGCGTTTGGCGGTGCACTTTTACTTGTAATCGCTAACAGCATTTATAAAGGAAATTTAGAATCCAGAGCTATTGGAATGGGCGTTACGGCTGTTGGTGCAGTTGCAGGAATGACCATGTTTATTCCATGGATGGTATTAATTGTATCTGATTATTCTCAAGGACCAGTTCCCGGTATTTCTGCACCTCCGGCAGATGTAACTAAAATGCCTTCAGTTCTTTGGATTATGCTAATATCTCTTATAGGTTACTTTACATTTTTATTAGCTGATAAAGATAATATCAAAAATAAAATATATAAAACAATTATTTATACAGGTATTGGTATTGTTGCCGGTATGGTATTTATGAATGCTCAGCACGGTGTTCGTTACTTTGAATTTATTCCTGAGTATTTAAATGAAGTAGAAAACTTAGATCGTCATGACAACCCTTATGGAAATAAATATACTAATCTTGATTTTTATGATGCTCATGCGCTGACTACTATTTCGCAAGCACAAATGGATGTAATTAAAGCTGATGAAGCGGTTGATATTGTGCATAAAGATAAATCAGTAGAGTCAATTGTTGTTAAAAAATCTACACCAGTATACAACCCTAACACTATAGCATTATTTTTAGGTGGCTATGGGAATTATATTTCATCTTTCCTTATGATTTTCATGATCCCATTTGTATTTTTACGCAAGAGATGGGCGTATAACACTTTGCTTATGGCAACCTTATTATCAATGGTAGCTACTTACTGGAATGCCATTGTCCGCGGTTCATTTGAATGGGTAATTGGAGGAACAATGTCATTAGGATTGCTTGTATTTTTCTTAATTCCGGTATTCAAGCAATTTTTAGTTGATCCTGAAAAAGAATAAGTTGCAGTTTAACCTGATTAATTCAGAATTAATCAGGTTAAATAAATTTGATTAATAAAAAAT
>JBDLJL010000171.1:0-10400 GCA_039714415.1 Bacteroidota bacterium | reverse complement strand
GCAATCTTGAAAAAGTTTATTGAAAACAAAGTTGTTTATCTTGCAGGGGATGGTGATAGTGCAGGTAAAAAATTCAATGCAGCATTATTAGAACTAATTGCAAATGCAAATATTCCAACAAAGGCTATATACAGCATTGAGTTTCCCGAAGGTAAAGATGCAAACGATTTATTAACGGAGGGTTCTCTATCCAATTTTAAAAGCCTTAGAAAAAAACAATTCCCTTTATATAATTTCAACAAAATAATTACAAGCAAAGAATATAAAGAAGAATTCCCAATCCACATTTTTACAAAATCACTACAAGGTTTAATTCTGGAACTGAACAGAACATCAAATTATCCAAAAAATTATGCTGCGGCTTCAATTCTGGCAGCGGCCTCATCGGCTATTGGAAAAACAGTGCAGGTAAAAGTTATGAATAACTGGTTTGAGCAGGCAGTTATATATCTTGTTTTATCAGGAAGAGCAGGAATTAATAAATCCCACCCTTTAACATTTGCTTTAAAACCTATTTTGAAATATGACGAGATACAAAAACGAGAATATGATTTAGAGTATGAAAAATATGAGGTTGTTATTGATTTAAATGCTAAGGAAAAGAAGGAAATGGGTATTGAAACATTGACAGAACCCGTTTTGAAACAAATATTAGTGAATGATATTACCCCAGAATCCTTGCAAGTTGTGCACAGCAAAAATCCACGTGGATTGGGGCTTTATCGTGATGAAATACTTGGTTGGTTAAATAGTTTTGACCGATACAGTAATTCAGGCGAATTGCAGCAATGGTTAAGTTTATGGTCAGGTACTGATGTTAGATCAAATCGTGCCGGACGCAAGGCAATTTATTTAAACAGGCCTTATGTTTCAGTATTTGGGACAATTCAAAATGCACGTTTGGAAGATTTCGCAAAAGGGAATTTAGTTGCCACCGGATTCACAGACCGGATACTTTTTACATTTTCGGAGAATAACTTTAAACCCTATATGACCGAAGCTGAATTATCTGACAACTATATTCATTATTACGATCAACTCATAAATAAATTATTGCATCTACCACTTGAATATAACGAACAGCAACAAGCTCAGCCCCGTATTCTGAGTTTTTCCAATACAGCCAAACAAAAGTTATTGGAATGGAATAAGTATAATGCAGACCTGAGTAATGCACACACAACAACAGAATCACAGCGTAGCATTTATGCCAAATTGGATAGCTATATTGCCCGGTTTACTTTAATCCTGCAAATGTTATACTGGGCAGATGGAGAAGCAGATTTAGTTGAAATAAAACCGGAAATTGTTGAAAAAGCCATAGAATTAACTGAGTTTTACAGAAAAAATGCACTATATGCCTCTTCATTAATCAATGGTAATACGCAAACAAATTCGCAAAATGACCCGAAATTTATGGCTCGTTTACTATAGCAAATATAGGCAATAGATTTTATAGGTTCAAAAAATAATTGGAGTGGGTGGGTTTTGGTTTTGGTTTGGGAGGTTTTGGTGGTTTGGTTGATGGGGTTGGAAACAGCTATGCATAAGCGGCGGCAAAAAAGTCGGAAGCTCTGTAACATTGATGAAACCAGTATGACTTAAAATAAAAACTTAATAAAACCACTACGTTTTTGCTGACACTTATAATGCAATGGTTATAGTGCCAAAGATTTTACTTTTTAAGTAAAACAATTCCAAAGTTACCACCACTGACAATTTTTTGATCTACAATTTCAAAACCGAGAGATTCAATTAGACTTGACAATCCACCATTCTTTATGAAATGGCGATAATTTTTATAGTGCTCACTTCCAGCAAGAATTTCGGATATAGTTATAATAATTTTAGAATACACACCTTTAAATTTTCTTATTGGACCCGGATGAAAATCGATTAACAAAATTCGTCCTTCATTTCTTAATATACGTTTTGCTTCCATCAAAACATCTATTCTTACTTCTTGAGGCATCTCATGTAAAACAGTTGAACTCAAAATTAAATCAAATTTATTATTTTCAAAACCAGTTCCAGTTGCATCACACAATTTTAAATCAGCCTCATCACCCAATTTATTTCGAGCAACCTTTAGCATAGCAGGTGATAAATCAATCCCGAAAATATTGCATTTTTCTTTTTGGTATAATTTAAGATGTGCTCCTGTTCCACAACCAATATCAAGTACATTCATCCCTTCTTTTACAGGGTACATTCTCATACCAATTTCCCTCAAACCTATATTCATTGGTTCAAAAATACGATCATACCAGGTAGCAATATTTTTATATTGATCTTTCATATCATTTACCCTTAGCACTATAACGTTGGGCTAAAAGGCGTGCAGGGTTTTAAAACTGCGAACTTACAATTACCAAAGAGCCAAATTTTTGATTTACCAAATATAGTATTTCTAAACGTCAAATCGAGATTTGGCGGTGATTTTAGATTGCTGAGAGTATACAATATGCTTGATTATAAGCTTGATGTATAGCTTTTGTTGCAGCCAGTTTCTCTTTATTTATTAGGTCTAAACGACTGAATTATTATAATTCTGACCGCTTCAAAATCCTGTTCCAAACCAATTAAAACATCGCCCATCAATACCTTTGCCGAACAAGCTTTTTGCAAATTATTTAATTTGTTTATCAAAAATAAAATCGCAATAAAAGTCCAGAATCAGTAGTGATATGTTCTTGTTTTTTATAATCACTGCCGGATTGGCTATCATTTGTTTCAAGGCTCATATACTTTAATCCAATTTCGCCACCAAAGCTAAAATGATCTCCAAAAAAGAATTCTGCACCAATTGCTGGGCCTATTGATAGTCTATTAGTTTTTTCTTTTAGCTTGCCACCAGTATTCCAATTATAATATTCATTTGAAATATTTGCATACTCAAATCGGAATCCTAAATAAATATTTGTTTTCCCTTTTTGGTACATAGTAAAACCTCCAACACCAAAATGGACGCTTTTAGCTTTCAATTCGCTTTCTTTATCATTTAAATAGTTAAAGCCAATTTCAGGTTCTATTCTAAATTTATTTGTTGGTGTCATTGTCAGGACAATCTTATTGGCAGGAGCAGTTGTAATGTCCATTGTAATATCGGACAGTTTAAATTGTTCAATATGCATTCCAAGTCCAAACAATTGTAGTACTTCTGTATTTTCAGAATTCTGCCCAATAATTTGTGATTCCTGGAATAATATCGCTGAAATAACAATTAGAGAGAAAAAAAATTTCTGTTTCATTTTAATTTGTTTTTAAGTTATTTATATTGTTAAATTTAAGACGCCAAAATCAGAAATTTGGTGTGCTTTATTTATTGTTCAACATTTTCAATATAAGTAAATTATCCTTATTAGGCTTTGCGATTATGGGGCTGTCGTATTTTTTATAAATATTTTTCAATAAGAAAAAACTTTTTCTAATTCTGCAATATTACTTTTATTATCATCCCTGTCTGTAATTTGAACAGTGAATTTGGCAGTATCACCTTCGTAATATGGGCCAAAAGAAATAGGATTTGAAATTTCAATTTGTAATTCTCCTTCATACATACTTCGAGACTTTAGGGTTACAGGACTAGAATAATATGTACGATGTGGTTCTTGGATATCAGGAATAATTAAAAAGAAAGGGTTACTGACAGTATTAGTTAATATAAATGTTCCATTACTTTTTTTATATAGAGTTACTTCACAATTTGGCACAGGCGTTATGTCCATTTGAGGAGGTGCACCCATATTTGAATCTCCATCTGTATAGTCAAGAATAAGATTTACAAAAACTACTGGATTTTGTAAAACATCTTCTCCCTCAGTAAATTCAATATTTCTAAATTCAATATATGGTATAATTGAAAATTTAGGCAATTCATCCTTTTGGCATGAAACCAGTAGAACTGCAATTAGGAATAATAAGAATTTCGTCATTTAGATTTTTTAATATAATAATTATTTATTTAAAGTTTACTTTTTCTGTTCATTCTTCTTTTAATTGGCTGCAACGGTAAATTGTATGAGTAGTGGCAGATTGCGTGGTAGTTACCTGTCAAACCGTGTGCAGTTTGAGTAGGCTAAAAGCCTTGATATTTACCACTTTACCTGCCATTACTTATACAAAATGTTGGCGGTTCGTTGTTTTGGGTCTATATTCATTGTTCATTTTTTAATCATTTTCTTCGTAGTAATATGAGTAGTCAATACCTTTCATAAACATTTCTCGGTCATTTATTTTAGTAGTGAGTGCATTTTCCAAAAGTGTTTTCAGAACACCACTTTTTGTTGGACTTAACATCATCGAATTCATATAATCCTGTTTGCCTATTTTACTCCAATCTACACATTTTTTGAGATTATTTTTTAGCATTAAGTCCAGCCATATTCGAGCACTTCTACCATTACCCTCCATAAAAGGGTGAGCGATATTCATTTCCACATATTTATCGACAATTTCCTCAAATGTTGTTTCTGGCATTGATTCTATTTGCTCTAATGTGTCCCCTAAAAAGTGTGATACGGCAAACTGAAAGCCTCCTTTTGATATGTTTTTTTGTCTAATTTGTCCTGCAAAATCATACAATCCACCAAATAAATAGCCGTGTATTTGTTGCAATCCTTTAGTTGTACCAACTTCGATGCTATTTATAAATGAACCTTCAAATAAAGCATAGGCTTTTGTTTTGCTTTTTCCGTCAATGCTTTCATCGCTGTTTGTAAACCATTCTATAAAACGGTTGGCTTTTTTACTCGGAAATTCTTTCCCTAAATCAATTATACCATTAAAATCCAACATGTCAGTTAAATATCTTTTACCGTCACTTGCTAAAAGTTTCAGTTGGGTAGTGGCACTAACCAACTCATTATTCTCTTTCTTCAATTTGGCTTTAAGATATTTCCAATAGTTTCGAGTTTTAGTGTAGTCATCCTGGTCATTAAGAACAGTAACAATATCCAATACGCTAAACCACCACTTGTTATTTTGCTCATCCCAAACCGCACGCACTTCACGGTCATCAAAAAAACGTATGGATATTTTTTCCTTATTCATATTTAAATTTCATATAGTCTGTAATTACCAGTCCAAAGTTAAATTATTTTTCAATCTGTTATAGTTGCCCGACTGCTTTGTTCAATGACCGCCAACATTTGTAAATACCCAATAAAATATATCCACAATAAATCATTATGGATAATTCTATTATAGTTACAAATATATCTCTAATTATGGTGTATATACATAACTTATAAATTTTTACTATAACAAATATATGCAATAGCTTTTAAAAGTTCAAAAAATAAAAGTTTTTAAAAGAACAAATTAAGCAGTTACTCCATAAGCCACCATAGCGGCGCCCTGCTTCACGTACATTTTAGTAAGTAATTCGGTAAGTTTATAAAGTTCTGCCTGGAAAGTATGGAAAAAACAGGGTGTTCTTTTCTTCTAATATCCGCGCAAATTACTTCACCATGATCAACTTCCAGTATCAAGTGCATTTTTTAATGAGTCAATGGCTTGAACGTGATGTTTTCTTAACTGATACTTCAGATAAATATTTAAAATTCATTAATAAATAATGTCCATATATGGCAAACATAAAGTTTTAACCTTAATGAAACATTTAATCGTAACAATTAGGTAATTAAATTGCTGGAAATACAACTTAAACTTAAAGCAAAACAGCGCAAACCTCAACAACTAAATCCTCTCTTACAACTTTTTGACTGGAATCACGTACAATTTTATGATGATTGTTAATGATTCATTAATGTTCGTTTATCTTTTGTTGATTTTAGTTAATTAAAAATTAACGATTTGTTACGATTTGTTACGATAATTTAATGATTTGTTACATTCAATTTACTATTCGTTAACTTTTTTTATTATTGAAACACACACAAATGAAAAAACACACAACAAAATGTGCTTATTGCGGTCAGAAATTTACCGGAAAGACCAGAAAAGCGAAATTTTGCAGCGATAGGTTCTAAGTAATATTTTCAACACATAAGTTTATAATCAAACATCAAAAATTTTCAGGTTGTAAAAACATGTAGGTTTGTTCCCTTATATCCATATTAAAGTTTTTAATCTAAATTAACCACATCAATACATAAATAGGGTTAATTATTTAGAAGACTCACTAACCAAAAATCATAATAATCTCATATTACATATACCCTATTCTATTATCTTTGTTATTATTCTGAAGCATTAATATATCTATTCAATTAATTTAACCTAAAACAAAAAAACATGAAATTACCTGTAGAAAGTGTTAAATCCAGACAGGCACTCAAATCATTTAGAGCAGTAAAAGTTAGGCTTGGCATAGGTTATCTTGGGCTATTACTACCCTTTGTTCTTCTTATTGGATCAATAAGTTGTGGATCATGTGAAGAAGTTCAGAGTTCGGTTAGCAATTATTACCACACAAACATGAGGGATATTCTGGTTGGAATTCTATTTGCTGTTGCTATGTTTTTTATTTCGTACACGGGTTATGACAGAAGAGATGACATAGCAACAAACATATCAGCTATTGCCATGATAGGCGTTGCATTATTTCCTACATCTGTTTCCTCAAGTGAATTAACATATTGCATCCAGAATGTTATTGACAATGGAATTATCAGCTACGCTCATTTTATTTTTGCAACGATTCTTTTTTCAACACTGGCATATATTTCATTAGGCCTTTTTACTATTTATCACAAAGATAATATGTCGCCACAAAAAAGAACCAGGAATAAAGTATACCAAATTTGTGGTTATACAATAATAGGAAGCATTATTATTATAGCAATTTATGTGTTTGTTCTGAAAAAGAAGTTTCCTAATCTAAGCAATTTTAATATAATCTTTTGGTTTGAAGCCATTGCCTTAATAGCGTTTGGTATTTCATGGCTTGTAAAAGGCGAAGCTCTTTTCCGTGACTCAGAAAAGGATGAAGGCATTAAATCGGAATTAGCTAAATCAACCAAATAGAATTAGCTTATCATATTCGTATTGAGACAAACCAATTAACGGCTATTCCTTCCTTAAATTATATTCTATTTATTAAATATATAATGGTATCATAAGCATGAGTTTATATAAATGCATTGATACCGTTATTGTTTTCTTTTTAATTCGAAAACTTTCAAATTCCATATCCTTAAGAGCAAAATAATGCAAACCACTGCATAACTATCCTGATTTGCAACTTTTTACATACTAATACGTATCATAAGTATAAGGGAATTTACTATTCGTTTATTGAAGGTTGACAGTTTGTTGATTATCGTTGATTATCAGTTTACGTTTTGTTTATTTTCTGTTTACGTTTCGTAACAAAAGTTAACGATTTGTTACGAATAGTTTATTTTTTGTTTACTATTTACAATTAATATTTTTATTTATGAGAGAATTTAACACCAAATGTGCTTATTGCGGTCAGGAATTTACCGGAAAGACCAGAAAAGCTAAGTTTTGCTGCGCCAGTTGCCGGGTAATGTCTTCAAGACAAAATATTCGAAAACGAATTGCTGAAATTAACCAGTATAAAGGTTATTTTGAGGAAAAAAACGCCAAATTACAAACCAAAAGACAGTATTTTAATGAACAAAAGGCTCAATTTGAAAAACAACAGGAAGAATTTAACAAATTATACCAGGAATATTGGCCAAAAATAGTATTTGGAATAAATTCAGAATCTCAAGTCAAGTTTTTAGAAAAAGACAATAAGTATTTGATTAAGGAAAATGATCGTTTGAAAAATCTACTTATCAAGAATGAGATTGATCCGCTTTCAACGGAATAAAGTTTGGGTTCTGTCACTAAAAAGCTGCACCATTGGTGCAGCTTTTTAGTTTTATCTCAAAAAATAATATTACTTATCAACAATCTCCCAATATCCACTTTTATCAGAACCAATGTGTTTCAATACGCCTGACTTCTTTAAACTCGCTAAATGCTTTTCAACTGCCCTTGCACTAATTCCAATAATCAGTCCAAGTGCTTGTGCGGATATTTTAGGATTCTCTTTAATTAATTTGATTACTTTCTCCGAACTTTTCTCCGAACCTTTCTCCGTACTTTCATGAATAATAAGTCTTTCTTCAGATTGCTCAAAAGGAAATATTATTCTCATGACTGAAAGGAATAATTTATCCGGTTCTTGAATAATTATGCACTGCGACTCATGCACTCACACACAAAAAATTCTTTAGTAATAATTTGAGAATATTACCGAAAATCAGTATCTTTGTCAAAACTTTACTAGAATTGACAGCAGCCAACTATATAAAACAACTTTTATCATTTGAGGAATACTCCTTCTCTTTGGTAGAATTACAAGGAGAAACAGCTAAGAGTAAAACTTCTATCAGAAGTGAATTATCCCGTTTGACAGAAAAAAAAGAAATCTTAAACCTGAGAAAAGGATTTTATCTGATTATTCCACCCAGATATTCCAGACAAAGTCAATTACCCATTCAATTATACATTAATAAACTTTTTAAAAACCTCAATCGAAAATATTATTTAGGCTTTTATTCTGCTGCAAAATTTCAAGGGGCAAGTCACCAACAAATTCAGAGAGATTACGTAATAACTGAAAAACCAAAACTTAAAGACATTGTAAAAAATGGATTTGATTTACGGTTTTTCACCACAACAAAATGGCCTGAGAAAAATATCCTGGAAAAAAAATCCGATGCAGGAATTTTTAAAATATCAAGCCCTGCCCTTACAGTTGTAGATTTGATACATCATCAGACAAAATTGGGTGGACTTAGCAGAATGATGGCTATAATTGAAGAATTGTCTGAAGAGATAAATCAAAATGATATAGCAGAATTGCTCACATGGTATCCTCACAAAAGCACATTACAACGATTTGGTTTTTTACTCGAAGAATTGCAAGTGGATAAAAGCCTATGTGTAAAGATATTGAAACACTTACAACAGTTTAGATATTTTCCGGTATTGCTAAGTCCAAAACCTGATAAAAAAGCTGGTGCAGTTAATAATCCCTGGAAAGTGGATGTAAACATTGAACTTGAAAGTGACCTATGATTCCAAAACCATATATAGCAAAATGGCAAGAACATGTACCCTGGAAACAATTCTATCAGGTAGAGCAAGACTTAGTAATCAGTCGTGCATTAGTAGAAATATTCTCAGATAAATATTTAAGAGAGAATTTGGCTTTTAGAGGAGGCACTGCCTTACACAAATTATACTTAAATCCAGAACCAAGATATTCCGAAGATATTGATTTAGTTCAAATTAAACCAGGCCCGATTAAACCAATAATGGAACGCATCAGAGAAGTTATTACCTTTTTTGAGGAACCAAGAAGAACACAAGTAAGAGGTCATGGAGCAAAAGCGTTGTATCGTTTTACATCAGAGTATGAAGAAATTCGATTGCGACTAAAACTTGAAATTAATTGTAAAGAACATTTTAATGTATTGGATTGGGTGGACTCTCCTTTTGAAATTAAAAGTGAATGGTTTTCAGGGAGTGCAAAGATAAGGACATATAACATCAATGAATTGCTTGGTACAAAGTTGAGAGCTTTATATCAACGTAGTAAAGGACGAGATTTATTTGATTTGCATTATTCGAGAAATTATCCGGAACTAAATATCAATCAAATTATTGAATGCTTTAAAAAATATATAAGCTTTGCCACAGGAAACAGACCACCAAGTAAAAAAGAATTCCTATTAAATATTGAAGAAAAAGAAACCGACCCTGATTTTACAGGAGATATGGAAGCTTTGTTAAGGCCTGGGATACAATACAATCAAGAAGCTGCATTTAAATGGGTTAAAAATAAATTGATAGAAAAAATATAGTTATCCTTTAAGATTAGGTATGCCAATGCATTTCCTTTTAAATTAAATATTTTACAACATCAGTTCTCTTTCCTAAACTTAATTATAGCTATTCAAGTTCACCCCTTAATAATAATGTATTATACCAATAAAAGAATGCTTCAGGATTGGTTTTCTCTAATATAGTTTTCAATTTCTTTTCTTCTTTTCCGGCGACTGGCATATCTTAATAAGCTACTTTTATTAATCGTAAATCGTTCAAAAGTATCTCTATAGATATTTGATAATTCTCCTCCCTGCTGAGCTCCAAATAAAGTTTCATCACAATAAATATCTACTAACATTTTTTCCACTGTGATGGTAGGAATTTGTTCAATATTTTGAACAGGAGATTCAGTCACTAAAGCTTTTACAATTATGCTATCAAAATTCTTACTTACATATAATTCAATAGTTTTTTCATCAGGGTTTAGGTAGACATTTTTTGCAAATTCGCTTAAACTGTGAAATACCGATTCCATAGCCTCCCTGTTAACTTCAACCAATAAATAAAACCTAAAGGGTTGGTGTACC
>JBDLJL010000170.1:0-10402 GCA_039714415.1 Bacteroidota bacterium | reverse complement strand
AATAAAAAAGCAGCCGAAAACGCTTTGATTACTGCGTTCTGACTGCTTTTCGCTTACTTTCAACCCCTTATATGCCTGTGGGCATTACTGGATTCGAACCAGTGACTTCCACCCTGTCAAGGTGACACTCTAAACCAACTGAGTTAAATGCCCATTTCATTTAAAAAGGGATACAAAAGTAATAATAAATTTTATTATTTTGTATTCTAATTAATTGAATCTAATTTTGGGCTTTTCTTTTTTAAATAATATAATTTATAATCATATAATTATGCGAAATACAATTTTTTTATTTGTAGCACTTTTTTCAGGTATTATATTTTTTTCTCAATGTAAAAACCAGGAGAAAAAAGCTAAAGGGACTATTTTAAAAATGGAAACTTCCATGGGGGATATGACTATCATGTTATACGATGAAACCCTAAAACATAAAGAAAATTTTTTAAAACTTGCAAATGAAGGATACTTTAATGGTATGCTTTTCCATAGGGTTATAAAAGATTTTATGATACAGGCCGGTGATCCTGATTCTAAAACAGCAAAAAAGGGACAAGCATTAGGAAGCGGTGGCCCGGGATATACTATAGAAGCAGAATTTAATTTTAAATTTATACATAAAAAAGGAGCTCTTTCTGCTGCCAGGACTGGTGATCAGATGAATCCTGAAAAACGCTCTTCTGGCTCACAATTTTATATTGTGCAAGGCAAAACTTATACTGACAAGGAAATGAGTATGATGGAGGAGCAATCAAAAATGAATCAATTAATGCCTTTTATCAGGGAATATCTTCAAAACCCGGAAAATGAGAGCATGAGTAAACAGATTCAGGAAAGACAGAATGCTCGAGATCGAGAGGGACTGGATAGCCTTGTTTTGGTGATTACAGAGATTGTATCAAAACAACACCCAGATGTAAAGGTGATAAAATATACAGAAGAACAACGAGAACTTTATAAAACAGTGGGTGGTACGCCACATTTAGATGGTGGCTATACTGTTTTTGGTGAAGTCCTGGAAGGTTTAGAAATAGTTGATAAAATTGCCGGCGTTTCAACTGGTAAAGGTGACCGCCCAATTGAGGATGTGAAGATAATTTCATTAACAGCTGTAAAATAATAAAACCTCCGGTATGTACAGCTTTATTAATATTTCTGTAACTTTGTAAATAAATATAAAAATTATGGAATTAAACAAAGAAATATTGTTGAAAAATATCTTTTATGAATTAAATCATGTACCTGCAATATATCTGAATAATATATATGAGATAATTCATACCTTTAGAACTCAAATACCTGCCAGTAATGAAGAAGAGCCAGTATTCGATTGGGATAATTTTATAAAGGATATATATGAGCAACGTGAATCTAATAATCGGAATTATGCAAACAAGATAACTTCTTTATTTGATTGAATGAAAAGCATAATCGTTGATACAGATATTTTGTCTTACTATTTTAAAAAGGATGAACAGGTTGTTAAAAAATTTGACACCTATATAAAAGACAATAATCATTTATATATCAGCAGGGTAACTGTTTTTGAGATATTAAGTGGCTTAAAGTATAAAGGAGCTACAAAACAACTTCATGAGTTTCGGGAATTTATTAAACAACACACCATCCTTGAAATTACAGCGGCATCTATAGAAATCTCTTCAGAAATATTTGCATATCTGCGACATAAAGGAAAAACTGGTGGACGGGCAGATATTCTTATTGCCGGAATAGCTTTAGCAAATAATTTTGTGCTCTCAACTAATAATACCAAAGATTATAATAGTATACCAGATATTGAACTGGTAAATTGGAAAAAATAAATTAGTATTTTATTTTATTATTGAAAATTTATAGAATTAAATAAAATGATTAACAAAATACAGGACTTAATAAAAGAAGTAGAAGAGTTTTCATCAAAAAAGATGGAAGAAATTGATCAGTTCAGGATTAAATTTTTATCAAAGAAAAGCGGTATTGTAACTGACCTTTTTAAAGAATTTAAAAATGTTCCTAAAGAAGAAAAGAAAGAATTTGGTCAGGTGCTTAACGTACTGAAAAGCAAGGTGCAGGACAAGGTTGAATTGTTAAAAATTAACGCCAAAGAAGAAGGTTCAACTAAAATTCAATTGGATTTAAGCCTACCAGGCGATACTGAGAATTCTGGTACAAGGCACCCAATCTCAATTGTGCGAAATGAAATTATCGAAATTTTTACCCGCTTGGGGTTTACAATATCAGAAGGCCCTGAAGTTGAAGATGATTACCATGTTTTTTCAGCACTCAATTTTCCAGAAGAGCATCCTGCCCGTGATATGCAGGATACCTTCTTTATTGAGCAAAACCCGGATGTCCTTCTACGGACACATACCTCATCTGTACAGGTACGTGTAATGGATAATGAAAAGCCTCCAATCCGTACAATTTCACCGGGGCGTGTATTCCGTAACGAAGCCATTTCTGCACGTGCACATTGTATTTTCCACCAGATTGAAGGTTTGTATATTGATAAAAATGTTTCTTTTGCTGATTTAAAACAGACTCTGCTCTATTTTGCCAAAGAATTATTTGGTGAAGAAACAAAAATACGATTAAGACCATCTTACTTCCCGTTTACAGAACCTTCAGCAGAAATGGATATTTCATGCTCGCTTTGTGGCGGCGAAGGTTGTAACGTATGTAAATATACTGGTTGGCTTGAAATTTTGGGTTGTGGGATGGTTGATCCGAATGTGCTTGAAACCAATAATATTGATAGTGAGAAATACACAGGCTTTGCTTTTGGTATGGGAATAGAACGTATTGCCATGCTTAAGTATGGTATAAAAGACCTACGCATGTATTTTGAAAACGATGTGCGCTTTCTTAGGCAGTTTTAACAATTGATATTTATTTCTTATGTGAACCCGTCTGACCACTCCAAGTGGTCTGACGGATAAAAATGCATCTGAAATACTATGCTTGACTTGAGGCCAACACCAAATCTGATATAGTTGACATATTTACATTAAAGTAAATATGCCTAACTTTACAGAAAACCATAATTATAAACCGAATATTACAAGTCAGAAACCAAATCCACATACTTTTTATACTCAATAGCAGGTAAACTTTCAGCATGACTTGCACCATGCTGCCGACTAATCATTGATACTTTAGTGGCTGTTTCAATATCCGGAGCCTCGTAAATATCCAAAAAATCATATTGACCAAGAATTGCAAAATGCGATATGAATTTCACATCCGGACACTTATCTTTGACCTTCATTAACCATGATTTTCCAATTTGTTCCCTGTTGTTCATCCTTGATGCCAAATCAGGAGATAATTTTGTTAGTAAAATAAATGTTTGCATAATATCTAAGATTTAAAGATGAAATTTTCATATTAATAAGCCACCAGTTATCATATAATAAAAATTATTGTTAAATTGTTATACTGTTAAATTATTGAAATAAAGCAATTAGATATAATTTCAAAATTTTTCTCAATAATTAAAAGATACGCATTTTCAGGCATTTTTCAAAATTTTAAGCCCTGTTTTTAAAATAACCAACAATTATACTACTGTGCATCCGTTTTATCTAAAACAATTATATGCAGCCAGTTATAAATATCTTTTTTATCGTTTTTTTTAGCTTAAATAGTCAAATCGCTTGTAATAAAAGCTCAGGAACAAAGCAGAAAGATGTAAAAATCATTGTCGCCACTGAAAAGCCAAGAAAAATTGAAACTCTAAACAACACTAAACAAATAAAAAGAATATCTGATATTCCTGTACCTGACGGATATGAACGTGTTGAAGTGAAGGATTTAAGTTTTGACCAATATTTAAGGAAGCTGGCATTAAACACAGATGATAATAACGTATATTCGTATGATGGCTCAGTAATTATGGGTGTAGATGGGTATCAATATGCTGTAATCGATATGGATATTGGAAAACGTGATTTACAGCAATGTGCCGATGCTGTAATGCGACTTAGGGCAGAATACCTGTATCATCAAAAAAAATATGCTGAAATTCATTTCAATTTCCTTTCTGATGGCAAACCAAGGTATTATACGAGTTACTCAAAAACTGACAGGACTTACCCTAAATTCAGAAAATATATGAATTATATTTTTGCATATGCTAACACGGGCTCTTTAAAAAAAGAATTAAAAAAGGTAATAAAACTAGAAGATATTCAAATAGGTGATATTTTTATCCAAACCGGGCAACCATTTGGCCATGCAGTTATTGTTGTTGATGTAGCAAAGGAAAAAGAAACAGGTAAAAAAATATTTATGGTGGCCCAAAGTTTTATGCCGGCTCAAAGTATTCATATAATAAAAAACTACGATAAAAATTTAAACCCATGGTATTCTGTTGATTTTGGGGAATCTTTAAATCTCCCAAGCTGGACATTTTATTCCTCAGATTTACGTAGGTTTTAATGTTAAATTAAGTTTAAGTTTTTTGCAATTTGTTTCTGATAATGAATTAATTAATAAGTTTGTAACAATTTTATTCACCGTAGTTTATAATAATTACGTTTTTTTCATTATTTAATTATTCTTAAAAACAACATGTCATTGGTGTATTGGTCATTGATCACTAGAATGTACTTTAATTACCAATTACCAGTTATTTAAAGCTAAAAATGAACAATACAGTAGCATAGTTATTTTAAAACAGAGCCATTTTATTCTATAAACAGAAATGAAGCATTTTTCTTCAAAACGAATATCCATCATTTTATCTTTGTTTTTTTCAATTATAACAGGAATAGCAATTGGGTTTACTTTTATTTTTGATTTTTCGGGTTACTATTTGCTTTATGCTTTATTTTGGATCCTGTTAAGCTTTATTATCTATTATATAAGTATTTATAATATATTTAATAAGTATATATTAAAAAAAATACGTCCATTTTTTGATACTGTTGATTTTCTTCAAATGCCTGAAAGCAAGTTGTACAGTCAGATTGAAGAAGGTGAAATACTAAAACACATTGATGAAAAATTTATGGAATGGGCAAAAAGCAAAGTGAAAGAAATATCAACTCTTAAAGCAAATGAAAAATACAGAAAAGAGTTTTTGGGTAATGTTTCACATGAATTAAAAACACCCCTTTTTAATATACAGGGTTATATTTCCACTTTAATTGATGGTGGGCTTGATGATGCTAACATTAATTTGAAATATTTACATAGCTCTGAAAAGAATATTAATCGTCTTATTTCTGTGGTAGAAGACCTTGAAACCATTTCGGCTCTTGAATCGGGATCTCAAAGACTGGATATGCTTGTATTTGACATTCTGAAGTTAATTACAGAGGTAATGGAAATGCAGGAAATAAGGGCAAAAAGAAAAGGCATCGATTTAAAACTGGACAAAGGAGGATTTAAAAATGTATTTGTAAGGGCTGATAAAAAAGGAATTTCAGACGTACTAAGTAATTTAATCATAAACTCAATAATTTATGGTAAAGAAAGTGGGAATTCTGTTATATCTGTCAGGGAAAGGGACAATAAAGTTTTTGTACATGTAATTGATGATGGAATTGGTATTAAAGAAAAGAATATTAACAGGATATTTGAGCGTTTCTACAGGGTTGATAAAAGTCGTTCAACATTGCAGGGAGGCACGGGGTTGGGCTTATCGATAGTTAAACATATAATTGAAGCACATGATCAGGAAATAAAAGTACAAAGTACCTTAAACAGTGGGTGTGATTTTATGTTTAGTTTGAATAAAGTAGAGACAATAATTTAATACGGCTGTGATACTATATTATATGTTTTATAATAATTAATAGCTAATAAAATATAATGGATTACGAAAAGTATAAGATTCTTATTGTTGATGATGAAGCTGATATTCTGGAATTTCTGAGTTATAATCTGGAAAAAGAAGGATTTAAAGTTTATACTGCCAAAAATGGTACAGAAGCTGTTGCTATGTCTAAAGAGAAAAAACCACACCTAATTCTGATGGATATAATGATGCCTGAAATGGATGGAATTGAAGCTTGTGAAAAAATAAGGCAATTGCCCGGTCTTGATAATATTATTATCGCTTTTTTAACAGCACGGGGTGAGGATTTTTCACAAATTGCAGGTTTTGAAGCGGGTGCTGATGATTATATTACAAAACCAATAAAGCCTAAAGTTCTTATTAGTAGGATAAAAGCATTATTAAAGAGGTACAAAGAAAGCAGTCAAAAAAAAGAAACAGAAACAAAACTTATTCAAATAGGCGGTTTGATTATTGATAAAGAGAAGTACATTGTTAAAAGTGGTGAAAAGGAAATTAATCTTCCCAGGAAAGAGTTTTCTTTATTGCTTTTATTAGTATCAAAACCGCAAAAAGTATTTACCCGTGAAGAGATTTTTTCAAAAGTCTGGGGCAATGATATTATTGTTGGGGATAGAACTATAGATGTTCACATACGTAAACTAAGAGAGAAAATTGGTGATAAATATATTATTACTATAAAAGGGGTTGGGTATAAATTTGTGGAATGATTTGTATTTTAACCCTGAAATAAGGTTTTTTTGGTTAGAAAAAAAACTTTACTCCTATTCAACATTTATTAATGCTGGTTACTGGCTTCTAGTTGTCTGCAACTAGTAGTGCGTTTTTTAAATAACATAGTATAAATTTGTTTTAGATTTTTTCTTTAGGCAAGGCAAAATTTGCAAGCAATAGCCGTAGCTACGGTTAATAATTTTAACGCAGCATAAAGAAAAAAGGTTTACAAATTTGCTATGTTATTTAGGAATCGTACTACTAGTAGCCAGAAACCATTAATGTTCAGTTATGGTTATTACAAAAAAAGGGTTCCCCTATGAATTAACTCCTTAATTTAAAGTAAAAGCTGTTGTTCCAATTAAGCTGCCATCGGCAAAAATGTCTACATAATATAACCCCGGCTGTAACATCTCTGATTTTTTCCAGTAAATACACATGTCCATTACATTTCCATCGTAATTAACCATTCTTTTAGCTGAATAAGCAATTTCTTTTTCCTCAAAAGAAAATATATCAGATTCGCTTTCAACTAAAACATACTTGTCTGGTTTGGCAATACGCAAATAAACCCATTTTTCTCCTTTAAGCGCAATTGTATTCTCATCAATAGTAAAACACACTTTTATTTTATCAAGTTTCGATATTCTGTTTGTGTTTTTACCTCTTTGATTAATTCCTGAAGCTGTAAGGTTTATAGCTTTAAGCTCCGAAGCTTTTTTAACCGTGCCGGCCAGGCTATCTCTTTCTGTACTTAAATCCTGATTTTCGGACATCACAATGCGATACTCATTTTTTACCTGGGCATTTTCTTTTATCAACTCTTTGTTTTTTGTATAGAGTGAATCAATTTGCACAACATAGCTGCGCATTATTTTTCTCAAGGTACCTAATTCTTTTTTGTACTCTTTAATTTTTGTTGAATTAGACGATTTTACATATTTTAATTGATCAATTAACTCTTTTATCTTAGTCTGCTCAGTGACAAGTTTTGCGTTTAAGGTATCATTATTCGTTCTTAAATCATCGTACTGCACAAGTAATTCTTTCATTTCATTACTGATATTCTGTTTTTCTGTGTTACTTTCATCAAGCTGAACAATAATTTCTTCTGTCCTGTTTTTTTGTTGGATTTTGTCAATAATGAAAAAAACCACAAGCAAGGCTAACAAAATGATTATAATTAATTGAATTTTTGATTTCTTTTTCTGTTCGTTTTCCATAATCCTATAAATTTTTTGCAAATTTAGTTTTTCTGACTCAATATTATCGAATATAATTGGCTAAATTTAACAAGTTTTTCCATATAATTTATAATACCTAACAGTTAGTTAGCATAAATTGTACCTTATTTTTAAAACTAAACACTTAATTATGTTTAAAAGAGTTTTTATTCTAATATTTATTACAATTATCTCATTTTATTCCTGTCAAAAAGAAACGCAACTTAAGCTTGTTACTAATGCGAAAAGCAAATATAAAATTATTTTACCAAACCAGGCAAAGCCTCAGGAAATTGAAGCTGCCCGTGTTTTGAAAAACAAGCTTTACCAGATAAGCAATGTATTGTTTGAGATTGTCACGGATATAGAAATCACTGCTGATTATGAGATACTTATTGGCAATACAAATCGTGATGAAAGTAAAAGTTTAAGTGCTGAAAGAAATAAATTGGGAGATGATGGTTTCATTATAAAAACAATTGGAAATAAACTTGTTTTTACGGGAGGTACAGATAAGGGAATTATATATTCCATTTATCATTTTCTTGAAAAATATCTGGATTGTAGAAAGTATAGTGCTGAATTGACTGTTATTCCTAAAAAAGAAAATATTCTATTACCTTTTATTGATGATGAAGAAATTCCTGCATTTTCATACAGGGAGTTACATTTTCCAAACCCAAGACAGGATAGTACGTTCAGGCAGTGGCACAAATTAGACTTAAAAGATGGTAAAGATAGTTGGGGCATGTTTGTACACACTTTTGATGACTTAGTTCCTCCTGAAAAATATTTTGATTCACATCCTGAATATTTCACTTATTTAAATGTATTACGAATTCCTGACGGACAACTCTGCCTGACTAATAAGGATGTTTTTAAAATTGTAGTTCAGGGTTTAAAAGAGCGAATGAAAGAAAATCAGGAAGCAATTTATTGGTCTGTTTCACAGAATGACACCTATAAGTCATGTGCATGTGATAGTTGTAAAGCAATGGATAAAAAATACGGCGGTCCATCAGGAACAATGCTTTATTTTGTAAATAAAGTTGCTAAAGAATTTCCCGAAAAAGTTATATCAATGCTTGCTTATCAATATACCCGGTCTGCGCCAAAAAATATTAAGCCCGAAAAAAATGTGAACATCATGTTTTGCTCAATTGAATGTAATCGTAGCAGATCAATAACATCAGATCCATTAAGCGAATCATTTAGGAAAGATGCTGAAGACTGGACAAAATTAACCGATAATATTTTTATGTGGGACTATGTGGTTCAATTTCGTAACATGTTGAGCCCTTTTCCTAATTTGAGGGTATTACAACCAAACATTCAGTTTTTCAGGAACCACCATATGAAAATGATGTTTCAGCAAGGTACTGGCGGACATAGAAGCGAGTTTTATGAATTACGCCAATACCTCATAGCTAAATTACTTTGGAATCCGGATATAAATGTTGATTCAGTAATGAATGATTTTCTTAACGGATATTATGGAAATGCTGCACCAATAATTAAAAAATATATTGATAGCATGCATGATGCCCTTGAAAAAAGCAATGGTGACCTGGGCATTTATGGTTTCCCCTATGATGGAATAAATTCGTATCTGACACCTGAATTGATTAAAAAATACGAAAATTTATTTGATGAAGCTGAAAATGCGGTAATAGATGAAGAAACGTATCTTAAAAATGTAAAATTTGCACGATTGCCTCTTGAATTTGCCATTTTGGATATTAGTTTACGAAATGTTAATGATGAATTAAGTTATTTTACAAAGAATAATGGAAGTTGGACTGTGAAGGAAGGAATGATGAAACGCCTTCACCAGTTTACCGAAGACGCTAAAGTTGCAGGAGTTGATCGATATTGGGAACATGGAAATGAACCTGATAAATATATGAAAACAGTTGAGGAATTTGTAAAATCAAGTGCAAAAGCTCATTTGGCACGCGATAAAAAAACTAAATTACTTACAGATGCCAGTGACAAATATCCGGTAGGAGGTGCTTCAGCTCTTACAGATGGACTACGAGGTGTAGATGATTATCATTTTAATTGGCTTGGTTTTGAAGGTAAAGATTTGATTGCTGTTATTGACTTGGGAAAACTCATGAAGGCAACTTCTGTTACAGCTAATTTTTTACAAGATCAGTATTCCTGGATATTTTTACCGGAAAAATTTGAAGTGGCTATTTCAAATGATGGTAAAGATTATATCACAATTGGTAAAAAGTTTAATAAAGTAGTTAATGAGCGAAAAATCAAAATAAAACCTTTCAATATTACATTTTATCCTAAAAAAGTACGTTACCTAAAAATTACAGCAAAAAACATGAAAACCTGTCCTGACTGGCATCCCGGCGCAGGATTAGCTTCGTGGATTTTTTGTGACGAAATTGTTGTGGAATAATTTTAAAACCGCTGAGCGCAAAGATGCAAAGTTATATAAATTTATATTTCTTTGCTTCCCTGCGTCTTCGCAATGAAATTTATTTTAAAACTGATATTACAATTCCCTTATCTTAATATTCCTGAACCAAACATCATCACCATGGTCCTGAAGGCCAATATATCCCTCAGTTGCAGGATCAACAAAATCAGGGTAATCCTTAAATTTGCTATCTGCCACCATTTTTTTCCAATCATCGGTCCATAAGTG
>JBDLJL010000169.1:0-10458 GCA_039714415.1 Bacteroidota bacterium | reverse complement strand
CCAAATCGCCATAGGCAAATACTTCAGCGGGATCAGAATCAATCCACCAGTTCAATAAATCGAAATGATGTGTGGCTTTATGTACCCAAAGAGTTCCCCCTTCCTGACGTAACCCGTGCCATCTTCTAAAATAAGAAGCTCCATGATATGTATTTAAATACCAGTGAAAATCGACAGATCTTAATTCGCCAATTTCGTTTTTAGCAAGAAGTTCTTTTATTTTAGTTGCATAAGGGCTCCATCGATAATTGAAACCAACAATAAGATTTTTCCGAGACCGTCTTTCTGCATCAATAATAGCCTGGGCTTTTGATTCGTCAATGGTAAGGGGCTTTTCAGTTAATACATCGCAGCCCATATCAAGTCCTTTTACAATAAATTCATGGTGGGTAGAATCTTTGGTTGTAACTATGACTAGATCAGGATTAGTTTCCTTAATCATTTTTTCAAAATCCGTAAAAGTTGGGCAGGAAACACCAATATATTTACGACCGTATTCCAATCTGCCGGGGTTAATATCGCAAAGCCCTACAAATTCAAGTATTTTAGAATAATTTTTATATAACCTATTCCCCCAAAAACTGGTGCCTCTAATTCCTGTTCCCACCAGGGCGACTTTTAATTTATTATTTGGGTTAAAAGAAAAAACATTTAGTGGCATAGCCGTACTTGCTGCCAGCATACTTACTGATTTTAAAAAATGCCTTCTTGATTGTTTCATAATTAGGTATAGTTTAGTTAAGATTATCTATCCTGATTAATGTAATAAAACTTTATTCCGTGTTCGCACACGAAAATATAAATAATTTGTATCTTTACAAAAAAAGTTGAAAAATATACAATGAAAAAGAATATCAGGATTAAGGATATTGCGGAAAAGGCGGGGGTGTCAGTTGGCACCGTTGACAGGGTGTTACATAACAGGGGAGAGGTTTCAGTTGTTACAAAAGAAAAAATCTTAAGTATTGTAAAAGAGCTTGATTATCATCCTAATATTCTTGCAAGGGCTTTGACATCAAAAAAGATTTACACTTTTGCCGTACTTATTCCAAGTGCAGATAATAGCAACTCTTATTGGACACATCCTTTAAAGGGTATTCATAATGCAGAACACAATTTGAAAGATTACAATATAAAAATTGAAAAGTTTTTTTTTAATCAGAACAGTAAAAAAGAGTTTCAAGAACAATTTAAGAATCTTATTAAATTAAATCCGCAAGGTGTTCTGTTAGCACCTATTTTTTCTGATGAGGTTCAAAAATTCACTGCAAAATTATTGGAAAGTGATATCCCTTTTGTTTTTATAAATTCAGATAAAGCAAATTCAAAAAGATTATGTTTTATTGGGCAGGATGATTTTCAGAGTGGAATGGTTGCCAGCAAATTAGCAAGTATCAATTTAAGTAATAATGATACTATTCTTGTAGTTCATATCACAAAAGATTATAAAAGTAAAGAGCATTTTGTAAACAGAAATAACGGATTTTTACATTATTTTAAAGAAAAATCGCAAAAGATTATTCAGGTGGAACTTAAAGATAATTTTACTCATGATTTTGATGAGATATTTGCTTTAAATCCTTCAATTCGTTCTATTTACGTTCTAAGTTCAAAAGTATATAAAGTTGCAGAATATCTTAAAGCAAACTCATTAAAACATATTCAATTAATTGGTTATGATTTAATTAAAGAAAATATTGGATACCTTAATCAGGAATATATAGATTTTTTAATTTCACAAAATTCAGAAAAACAGGGTTATAGAGCGATTAATTATCTGTTCAAGGCAATTGTGAAAAATGAAACGGTCCCAAAACAGGATTTAATGCCTATTGATATAATTACCAAGGAAAACGTTAAGTATTATGTTAGTTCATCAGAAAAGTCTAAGCTTTAAGGCAAACAGTCTAATTAGAGCTTGTCCATAAAGTCTAATCTTTTTAGATTTCGCCCATTCAGGGCTTTTGTAACTTACTTATTTTTAGCATAGTGCTTCGCACTATGCTAATGCTTATCGCACCGTTGGTGCTAATTTACCGACTTTAGATACAAACATTAATTATGTCCCCAATCTTTGTTAGGTGCAGCATCCATCTCAAATATTAATTCAGCACCACTAATTATATCTTCATGGGTAATAAATGGTGAGTTTAGTGCTTTACCATTTAGCATAGCTGATTGTATGTAAATATTTTTTTCTGATACGTTTTTTGCTTTTATTTTAAATTTTTTCCCGTTTTCAAGATTAATGGTAACCTGCTTAAAAAGAGGGCTGCCAATAGAGTAAATATTACTTCCGGGTGTTACGGGGTAAAAACCCATGGCGCTAAGCACGTACCACGACGATAACGAGCCCATATCTTCGTTACCGCATAATCCACCCGGACCCGGTTGATATAAGTTGTCTAATACTAGTCTTACTTTTTCTTGTGTTTTCCATGCCTGTCCTGCATAATTATATAAATAAGCCACGTGATGCGATGGTTGGTTCCCCTGGACATATTGTCCTAATGTACCAACAACACCCACATATTTGGTAAAGCTTATTTTGGTACTCATGTTAAAAAATGTGTCAAGTTTATTTGCAAACTTATCATTATTGCCAAATAATTTAATTAAGCCTGGTATATCATGCTGAACAGACCAAATATATTGCCATGCGTTTGATTCGGTGTAATGACGGTTTGGTCTGCGGCCAATTATTAGCGGGTCAAAATATTTATAATATGAGTGTTCGCCGTCTTTTACAATATCTTGTTTATTGTTACCGATTGCTTCTAACCATTCACCATTTTCTTTTCTTGGTCGCATAAATTGTGTAGTGCTATCCCATACATTTTTGTAATTATCAGCCCTTTCAGAAAAAAGTTCATAATCATCTTCTTTACCTAGTTTTTTTGCCAATTGAGCAATACACCAGTCATCGTAAGCTAACTCCAAAGTGTTGGGAACAGCTTCGGTTACTTTATCAATTGGTGCATAACCAAGCTTTTTATAATAATCAAGCCCTGAACGGCCTGCATATTCCGGTACAGGAGGTTTTGGGTTTTCTAATGCTTTTTTACGCATGGCATTGTATAAAAATTCAATATCGTAATCCTTAAAACCTTTCATGTAGGCATCGGTAATAACAGGTATTAAATGATCACCAACCATAGCCTCGCCAAAAACATTCAAAAAATGCTGGGCAGGCAGCCATTTGTAGTTTTCAACTTTAGCCTGGATTGATTTAATGTAATCGTTAACATCTTCAGGTTTTATTATAGTAAGTAAAGGATGCTGTGACCTGTAGGTGTCCCAGCATGAAAACGAAGCATAAAAATTATAGTTTTTTGCTGTATGGATTTTGCCATCGCAACCATAGTATTTACCGTCAACATCCTGTGAAATGTATTGTGCAAGTAACGAGCGGTAAATGCTCGTGTAAAAAATTTCTTTTTGGTTTTTATCAGCACCTTTAATGTTTATTTTTCTAAGTTCCGATTCCCAGGTTTGTTTAGCATCATCTTTTGTTTTGTCAAAATCCCAGTAAGGTATTTCAGCTTTTAAGTTTTTCCTTGCGCCTTCAATGCCTGTATACGATAATCCAACTTTGACAAGAATTTGCTCTTTATTTCTTGTAGAATAGTGTAGAAAGGCTCCAATGTTTTTTCCTGTTTCTTCGTTTTTATACGGGAAAATTCCGTGCCCCGACTCTGGTGCTTTAAAATCAGTATCAAATGTTCCGTAGTATTTAAAGGGTTTGTTGAATTCTGCCACAAAATAAACAGTTCCTAAGCCGGAAGCCTTGGTTCCTTCAATATGTGTTTTGTCAATTATTTTTATATTGCTTAGGTTGTCAGATTCCATATTTCCGATTTGATGTCCCAGGTCGATAATAATTCTTGAATTGTTCGATTTTGGAAAAGTGTAACGGTGAAAACCTGCCCGTTGGGTTGAGCTAAGTTCTACATTAATATTATAATCGGAAAGCAAAACCGAATAATAGCCGGCAGAAGCTGTTTCATTATCGTGGCTGTAGCGTGACCTGTACCCGTTGTCAATTGTTTCTTCGCTACCAGGCTTAACTTGTAGTTTATTGTTAACTGTTGGCATAAATAGAATATCGCCGCCGTTAGCCATACCAACTCCTGACCAGTGTGTGTGGCTAAAACCAATTATTGAATTAGACTGATAAATATATCCGGCAGCTAAATTCCAGCCTTGCGTGCCCACATCAGGGCTTAAATGTACCAAAGCGTTGGGTACAGCAGTTCCGGGGAAGGTATGTCCAAAATAATCTGTTCCGATAAACGGGTTTACATAATCTGTGAGGTTGTTAACTTCGTTTTTTTTACATCCAAGAGTAATTAGCAGTAGAAATGTAATAATTATTGCAATTTTTTTCATTTTCTTGTTTTTTTAACTATAAATACAAAAATGGTTATATTTTAGCTCTTGGTAATAAAAAACTAAATTCGCTTCCTTTACCAATCTCAGACATTATTTCCAATGATGCCCCATTTGCATCAAGATATTCGAAACACAGCATCAGCCCCATTCCATTACCATGTTCCAATGATGTTCCTCTGGTTGTATAAAATATTGTTTTATCCTTTATTGCAGCAAGTTGCTCTTCACTAATACCTACGCCACTATCTTTTATTGTTATTTTTATTTTTCCATTTTCTTCAATTACATTAATATTTACTTCACTTTCCTGGTTACTGAATTTAATAGCATTTGATAACAGGTTTCTTATAACAAACCTAATAGACTCTTCATCAGCATAAATTTGACTATCCTTAGGTAATAAAATATTAATATTAATATTTTTTTTATTGGCAAATGAAGTCAGGAAACCCACAGTATTGTTAATAAGATCTGAAAGATCAAAATTTTTGGGATCTAATTTTACACCTGACAGTTGGCTTTTGCCCCATAATAAAAGATTCTCTAATAACTGGTAGGCCCGTTTTGAGTTATCCCTTAGTTCAAAAAGCATTAATTTGGATTTTTCACTATCGATATCAATTTCACCACTTGCAAATAGGCTTAAAGAACTTGCTTCAGTACCAATAATATTCTTTAAATCATGCCCGATAATTGAAAAAAGCTTATCTTTTGAATGATTTAATTCTTCGATCTTTTTCTTTTGTTCTAAAATTTCTCTGTTTTTTTCATGCAGGACTTCATTGTTTTTATGGATTTCTTTTGACTGGCTCAAGATTTCATTGTTTTTTGCCAACATTTTCTTATTTATTGATTTCTTAAGCTTGTAATTATAGGATAAGACAATCAATAATAATAAAAATAAAACTGCAATACCAATTGCAAAATTTTTAAATAACTTCTGTACTTCAATTTTAGCCTTATTTTCCTTGTTATTTTGCTCCTGCTTAATTTTAACTTCCTGTAATTGTTTATTAAAATTGTGCCTCATTTCAATCTGGTTAATTTTTAACCTGCTATCTTCATTATATATGCTATCCCTATATTCATAAGCTATTTTAAAATATTTATTCGCTTTTTTATGTTTTCCAATTACACTATAAGCATATGCCAATTTTCTTGAAGATTTTTGAATAAAGGCTTTACTACCTTGTTTTTGTGCAACCTTTAAACAATTTTGATAATAATTAATTGCCTCATATGTATTTCCCCTTTTTAAATAAATATCCCCGAGACTAAAAAAACTGGTTAGGTTATCTTTTGAATATCCGGTTTCTTTATATATAATCAATGCTTTTTTTAATAATTCCAAAGATTTGTTATAATCCCCTTTTTCTGTATAGAAATCAGCAAGACTGTTATAAATTTTTGCTTCAAAGACTTTTAGTCCATTTTTTTTGCTAATATCTAAAGCTTTTTTATAGATAATAATGGCTGAATCTATGTCTTTTTGATCTTGGTAAATAAGGCCCAAATTTTGATAGGTCCCAATTAAACCACTAAAATAGTCTAACTTATCATATAAAGAAAGTGCCTTTTTTAAATATTCTTTTGCTTTTTTATAATCTTTTTGTTCGGCAAAAATTATTCCCAGGTTATTACTAATTATAGCTATATATTGTTCTGCGTTTAGATTTTCAAAAATACTTAATGCTTTAATATAATTGGTTGTAGCCCTGTCATAGTTTCCTTGTTGGAAAAGAATATTGCCAATGTTATTTATTGAATGGGCAATACCAAGTTCGGATTTTATTGAACTAAATAGCTGTAATGCCTGCTGAAAATATTTATATGCTTCAATATAATTTTCCTTTTTCCAATATACTACCCCAATTCCATTAATTGCATCAGCAATTTTTAAAGAATCATTCATAACAATGGAAATTTCATGCCTTTTTAAAGCATAAGTCAATGCCGAATCCAGGTTAATATTTTTATATGAGTAATATAAATCGCTAATAGCTTTATACTTTATTGAATCAACTTCTGTTGTATTTATTATCAGTTTTAAACTGTCAGTATTACTTTTTTGCTGCCCGTATAAATACATACAAGAAAAAGTAATGAAAAATACAATTATTGTTACAGGCTTTATTGACATTGTCATTTTGTTATATTTTTATATCACATTCACATTCACATTCAAATTAATATTAAAATAAATATGATAATTTTGTTTAATACCGGGGGCAGCAGGCTCACTAAATACATAAAAATCTTAGTGTTGTTTTTTGGAATGATTGTGTAAATATAAATAAATAGATCAATATAATACAAAAAAAAAGGATAACACCTTACATCCTCTATCTCCAAAAACCGACAAGCTCTTTTATTTTTTATATTCCTGGCTTACTTTACTATGGTAATTTTTTTATTTTACTATATGGCACCAGATTTACCATCCATTTTGAAGCGGAACTTATCAGCCCAAGCTTTTCCCCTTTTGTTTTTAGTCCTTTTACATTTGAATTGGGTTTTAATTCTTTAATAAAATTAAGGTTTAGTATGCTAATTCTTGTAATCGTTTAATGCCACGCAAAGTGCTGCATAATCACCAATTGCTTCACCCAATGCAGCCGGAACAATTTTACAAACTGAAGCGGCACCTGGGACCGCTTCTTTTTCAATTATTCTGCGGGCAGGTTCAAAAAGTAGATCTCCCAGACGCACCCCCATACTTCCTACAATAATTAATTCCGGGTTTATTATGTCTATCAGTATTGACAGCCCTTTTCCTAAATAATACCCACTTTTTTCAACTACTTTTAGAGCCAGTTCATCCTTTTTCTTTGCCCAATCTACTACATCTTTTCCCGTAACTTCCCCCGGCATTTTATACTTTGTCAACATTTCCTTTTGACCAATTTCTTCAGCCAAACATAAAAGTTCAAATGACATCATTTGTGCCAGTCCCGTCCCGCTACAAAAACCTTCAAATGAACCGCGTTTATGATAACCAATAGGGCCATCATCTTCAAGCCTGATATGACCAACTTCTCCACCATAATCGTTAGTACCACTTAAAAGTTTTCCGTTTATAATTATACCGGCACCAAGACCTGTTCCAAAAGTGAGAAAAATTACATTATTGTAACCTTTGCCTGCACCAAATTTCCATTCCGCTAAAGCACCGGCATTGGCATCGTTCTGTAAATAGCTTGGGATATTAAATTCTGTTTGGATAATTTCAGTAATAGGCACATTGTCCCAACCTGGTAGGTTTGGTGGTGAAAGGATAAGCCCTTTTTTACTATCTAATGGCCCGCCACAGCTTACGCCTATCGATTCTACTTTTTCAAGCTCCATCAACTGTTTAATCTTACCTTTCATTGCGGCAAGTGAAGTTTTCCACGCATTTCTACCTACTTCTGTAGTAGTTTGTGTTCGTTCCAATACTTTGCCGTCCGAATTTATTAAAAGTACTGCTGTTTTTGTTCCACCAATGTCAATTCCTATATAATGTTCCATGCTTTTTGATTTTTGTAGCAATCGCTCATCTAATGTTCGTCAATCATTTTATGGCCAATAAATAAACTTAGCCAATGGCAATGCCCCTAACTTACTTTGATGCTACATGTAATTCCCGAATCTCCAAATCAGTTTACACTTCAAAAATATATTTATTTTACTTAAAACCTTAGTCGCATTTTATCAATAATGCATTAAGTTTTAACCAAAATATGCAAAAATGGTAAATAATGAACTTTAAAATCAAAAGCTACATGGATAATTTGGATTTACAACATATAGCCTGTAAATTGCACAAAAAAATAAATATTCTGTGTAATGGCATAAAGGAAATATATTTACCTTTCGCTTTATTCGGAATGTTGGCATTCATTAGAAAAAACACAAAAATAAAATGGCAATATACAGAATTGGTAAGAAATTAGAATACATAAAAGAAGAGCCCTTTCGACTTGAAAAAGAAATTCAAGAATTGACTGAAAAGAATTTGAAAACGATTTTTGGACTTGTGTTTGTAAAGTCTGAATTTGCTCTTAATAATTTCCGAATTGACACACTTGCTTTTGACAGAGAAGCAAACGCATTCGTAATAATTGAATACAAGCGAGATAAAAATTTTAGCGTTATTGACCAGGGATATGCTTATTTGTCTTTAATGCTTAACAACAAAGCTGACTTCATATTGGAATTTAACGAAAACCTAGACAAAACATTAAAACGGACTGACGTTGATTGGTCACAATCAAGAGTATTATTTGTATCCCCTTCATTTACAAACTATCAAAGAGAAGCAATTAATTTCAAGGATTTACCAATTGAACTTTGGGAAGTTAAGCGATATGAAAACGAAACAGTTGCTTACGAACAAATTCAGAAAACAGGAGCACAAGAAAGTATAAAAACGATTTCTAAAACTGACAATGAAAAAACCATTGTATCAAAAGAATTAAAAGTATATACTGAAAATGACCATATCTCTAAACTTAATATTGAAATTAAAGAGTTATACAATAAACTAAAAGACGGAATATTAAATTTAAATGAAACAATTACACTAAATCCGAGAAAGCAATTTGTGGGGTTCAAGATCAACGGAAATACATTCTGTGATGTTGTTTTCTTGAATAAAAGTTTAAAGATTATGATAAATCTTAAAAGTGGAGAATTAAAAGACCCTAATAATATTGCACGGGATGTATCGAGTGTTGGTCACTGGGGAAATGGTGCTTATGAAATAAAAATGCAAAATGATGATGATTTGGAATATATTTTAAGTTTAATAAAACAGTCATTAAAAAAGAATAAAGAATAACGAAATGCCAACAAAAGCTATGCCCAATAAGGGAACTTGCAGTTTGACAGAGTGTTGCATTAATAATCACCGCCAAATCTTCGATTTGCCGGTTTAAAATACTATATTTGATAAATCAAAAATTTGGCTACCCGCATTAAGTAAAGTTTTACGTTTTTAAAACCTTTCTGGGCTTAGCTCAGCGTTGGGCTTTATAAATCACACACCACATTAAATTTCCATCAGATTTTTTAAATTAAAATAAAGTACGTATTTTTGTACTCAAATACGAACTTAATAATTATTAAAATGATAGCAGCAAATTTTTCGGAATTCAGGACTGGACTAAAAATGTATTTAGACAGTGTAGAGGATGACAACGAAACGTTGATTATTAAAAGAAGAAGTGGGAAGGGAACAGTTATGATTTCATTAGCAGAATACAACTCTATGATGGAAACTTTGCATCTTTTAAGCTCAAAGAAAAATGCGGACAGACTTTATGAATCGATTGAACAAATGAAATCTGGCAATACTGTTAAACCAAAACTTGACGACTAACATGGTTCTTACATTTTCTGAAAATGCTTGGGAAGACTATCTTTATTGGCAAAAAATAGACAAAAAGATTGTTAAAAAAATCAACGGGTTGATTAAAGAAATCCAGAGGACACCATTTGAAGGGACGGGAAAACCTGAACCTCTCAGATATGATTTAGCCGGATATTGGTCAAGACGAATTGACCGTGAACATAGACTGATTTATCAAGTAGTTGACAATGAAATATTAATTTATGCATGTAGGTTTCATTACGACTAAATAGAATAAATACAAAGTTCAACAAAAGCTAAATTCAAAAAGGGTAATTTGCTTAATTTGAAAAGGTTACGGAAGAAATAAATACCAACTTTGATGTGTTACAATACTGTGGCTGTCCAGCAGGTGAAAATTTTGCCTAAGGCATTTGCTATTTACTTAGAAAAATTACAAGAGGCTACCTAAAACCTCATTGAAATCTGAAATTACTTTAATTGCTAAACTAAAATCGTTGTTATTATTAAATTCATGCCGGAATGCTACAACATCACAATTCGCTTTTTTTGCCGCAATAATACCAGCATTTGAATCTTCAAAAACCAATACCTCGGAACCCGGTAATTTTAATTGTTTTAGTGCCAGAATATAGGCCTCAGGGTCAGGTTTATGATTATTAACATCCTCATGGCTTATCACAATATCAAAAATTTCTGACATTTGTAACTGAATT
>JBDLJL010000168.1:0-10482 GCA_039714415.1 Bacteroidota bacterium | reverse complement strand
TGTGTTATTTAGGAATCGCACTACTAGTCCCAAGTCATTTTTGGTAAAGCTTATTACTTGATAATAAATTTTTTAGATTCTAATATGGTTTAAAAATAATAGCCTAACTGTATCCAGAACATAGACCTGGCATTTTGATTATTTTTACTAAATTTCACTTCCAAAGGCCCAATAACCGTGCTTGTCCCTATACCTATGGCTGCACCAAATAAAAAGTTATTTGTGTTAAAAAGCAATTCAATATCATCGTTTTCAAATGCTCCGTTTGCATGAATAAAAACATACTTACCTTTCCAAGGTTCATACCTAAGGTTTAGCCCACCAATTAACATGTTTCTTGTTGCATATTCCATAAAACGAAAGCCTGTTATTGGAAAAACATAATTTTTATATTTCAAATCACCACCCATATAATATCGATCCCCGGGAAAAATACTATCCCCAAAAATTGCAGCTCCATATAAATCATAACTCAAATTAAATTTACTTCCTATAGGAAGGTATTTTCTTAATGCAATATCAAGCTTCCAATAATTTTCGTCATAAGGAAAATCTCCACGAACAAGCTGATTAACAGTATAATTAGATTTAACAGTTAAACTCAACCCACGGTTCGGATAAATTGTTCTGTCGTAGGTATCAATATATACATTAGCAAATAGTTGGAAATAACTCAGGTTTCGTGCATACTGTTCCTGATCTAACTCTTTTAAATTAAAACTTCTATATACTATCTCAGGGCCAACAGCCAAATAAACAGAGTTTGATAAAGAAGAGACAACAGCAGCTTTAGCACTAAAATCGTTTCTACTTAGGTTAAAGTTAATAGAATCTTCATGCAGATATAAGCTTTCATCAATATTAAAATAATCAAAAATGGCTCTAAAACCAATACTTGGTTTTATCTTCGTAAATATTGAATAATCAATTGATGCTTCAGGAGCCGCACTTAGTTTACCACTTAACAATAATTTAGAACCATCACCAAGAATATTTCTGAAGGTACCATTAAGTAATAGTGATGCATTCAGGTAAGTATTATAATTAACCCCAATTTTTATTAAGGAAAAAGGTTTTTCTACTACCCTGATTACCAAAATATTTTGTTTTTCATTTTGAATTATTCTATAATTCACCTTTTCAAAAAAATTGGTCCCAAAAATACGATCTACACCCTTTTCAATACTTTTTAGATCAACCCAGCTCGAGTCTACAATATTTAGCCTGCTATGAATTAGTTTTACAGATACTTCTTTAATTCCTTCAATTCGAACATCATTAATAAATATTGAATGTAATGAAGACGGACTTTTATTTATTTTTTCTGTTTCACCATAACTTTTTAGACTTTTAGAAAGCTGTATTATTTCCTGTTCCTGTTCCAATGCAGCTTGTTCGCCATTATAAATTAGTGAATCAATTGCATCAAAACTGGCAGCACTATAACCAGCAATATCCGGTGAAATAAGGATATCACATAACTTTTTTTCATCTTCAGTTAATATAGCATTTCTAAAACTGGATGCCTGGTCCATGATCGACAGCATGGAGGTTAATTCATTTTTTTTATATAAGCGTGCACCCACATTTACACCAATAATTATATCTGCACCCATTTTTTTTAGGTCTGAAACAGGTAAATTTCGTACAAGTCCTCCATCTACGAGTAATTTATTATCAATTTCAGTAGGAGTAAAAACAGAAGGTATCGCCATACTGGCCCTTAGGGCATCAGGCAAATAACCTTTTTCCAAAACATAAGCGTTACCGGTTTCAATATCTGTAGCTATACACTTAAAAGGAACCTGAAATTTTAAAAAATCATTTTGCCCATGAACTGACCAGGTTAATTCTGCCAACAACATTTCCAGTTTCTGTCCGGATATAACTCCTTTTGGTAAAACCACTTTACCTTTTTCAATCGGAATTTCCAACAAATATTTATCAGCTTCGGTTTTCTCTTCAACCGATATAACACTTCGGACAACACCACCTTCAAACACCTCTGACCAGTTAATATTTAGGGCGATTTCTTCTATCTCATTAGCTGAATAACCAATAGCATACAAGGCACCTACTATACTACCCATACTTGTGCCGGTAATATAATCAATTGAAATATTATGTTTTTCAAGAATTTTTAAAACACCAATATGTGCCATTCCTTTAGCTCCACCACCGCTAAGCGCAAGTCCTATGCTAGGTCTTGTTTTTACCTGTTGACCATATGCAGTATAAAACTCAATATTGAAGAATATAAAAAACAAAAAAAGTAAATAAAGTAATTGTACAAATAAACTTTTTGATTGCCAAGTATGCATATTCTTCTTATCGATCATAATCTATAAAAGTTCTGGATATTTACATTTATTTGGAATCATATGCGTTATTGAGTATAATTATTTCTAATTCCATTCACCTCTTTATAGAGCTCAATAAATATTTCAGGGGTAACTTTGGCTTTAACTTTATCCGTAAGGTTATTTGAATCAGGATGCATCGTATCCACCTCAATAATCTTAGTTTTATTATATATATTCTGCAAACCTTTCATATCCTTGTACACATCATTCATTACAGGATATTCAGAATAACTTTGCAAAGACTTAACTACCAAGTCTAATGAATTCCTTTGTTCTACAATCCTATCAACCAACTCTTTATTTATTTCAATTGACTGAGTTGCCAATTGCATAGCTATATACAATCCTTCAATCCAACCCCCAACTTGTACTAATAATGCCATTTCCGGCTGGTTATTTTCATTCAAATATTTACCAGAACTTAAAAAAACATCTTTTAATATGATCCTAATACTATCCTGATTAAAAACGTTATCTTCAAGCTTTACAATATCATTTTTGTTCATTACCTGGATTATCCCCAGGTTGTCTGCCAATGTTTTTATGGCTGATAAATATTCCAAGGTCTGATGTTTCTGATCATAATAGCTTACATAACTCATATCAGCACAATATATACCAAGATTTAAAGCTAAACTCTTACTTGATTCATAATAAGGAACATTTTTTACAGGATTGAGAATTCTGCTATTAAACTTCACATCGGTTTTAGAAATTAGCTCTGATGTTTCCAAAGGTGAGGGTAATGTTTCAAAAACTTCATTCACCGAAATTAGCATTTTGTTGTTCTTACCTGTTTCCATTGAAGATTGGTTTTCAGTTTCCACCTGATCATTACAACCATAAAACACATAAAGTACCATTAAACTTATGAGAAAAAAGCTGTTTATTAACTTAGATTTATACTTCATTATAGAAATTTTAAAAAGGAATTTATAATTTTGCAATTTAAAAAATATTTTCCTAAATGAGCGAAACGAAACAAAATAAATTAATAATCAAAAGGTTATTAAGTAACAATACTGATGAAGTATTATTTACCATTAATGAATTAAGGAATACAGGTAACAAAAACCTCATTCCCTATTTAATTGACTTATTGGCAACACACAAAAGCATTAAAGTTAAAGAATCTATAATTAATTTATTTTATGATTTAAAATATCAAAGTGCTGCTGAAGAAATTATAAAAGCGATTAAGTCTGACAAATACGCTCATATTCGGGAAGAGCTTTTAGCAGTATGCTGGCAATCCAGTCTTGATTTTAGCAATTATATTGATGTGTTTACAGAAAATTTCATAACGGGTAACTTTAAAGAAGCATTTGAGGCATTTACAGCAATTGAAAGTATCGAAAAGAAATTAGATGCCGGACTTACTGAACAATCAATTTCGGCCTTAAAAGATGAGATTAATAATATTGAAGAAAGCAAGAAAGAACTACTTATTGAATTAGTTCATATTCTTGAAGGAAAAGAACGATTTGAAGATTAGTACTTTGATTAGTGATACAGTGAGTTTATCGAACTGCTCAGTGACCAATGTGAGGATGTGAAAATGTGAGGATGTGAAAATTAGAAAATGAAAAGATATGGGAATGTGAAAATATGAAGATTTGAAGACAGCTAAATAATGCAAGCGTCTGACGATAGGAAAGCCTTGTAGCATTTTTACACTATTATAAATGTGAATATGAGGGAATTAGTTGGCAGTTCAAAGTACCCAGTAAACAATTAGCAGCATTATCAGACTGATGTCTGAAGAATGGGCAACTGAAAACTGTAGACTGTCACAGGTTTTATCCTTAGTCTTTGTCTTTCTTTGTCTCTCTTTGTCCTCCGTAATCTTGACGAAGGAGGATTACTTTTATCTTAAATAATAAATTAAAATGGCCAAAATTGTTTTAGGTTTATCAGGTGGTGTTGATTCGAGTGTTGCGGCATGGTTGCTTAAAGAACAAGGCCATGATGTTACTGCGCTATTTATGATTAACTGGCATGATACTACCGGTGTGCTAACTGGTGATTGCCCGTGGGATAATGATTTGATGTTTGCAAAACTGGTGGCTAAAAAACTGGATCTACCATTTAAAACGGTTGACCTAAGCGAGCAGTACAAAAAAAAAGTGGTTGATTACATGTTTTCTGAATATGAAAAAGGCAGGACACCAAACCCTGACGTACTTTGCAACCGTGAAATAAAATTCGATGTTTTTTTGGATGAAGCCCTGAAACTGGGTGCTGAATATGTAGCTACGGGTCATTATTGCAGAAAGTCAGAGTTTGAAAAAGACGGGGAAAAGATATATCAACTCCTTGCCGGAAAAGATTTGAACAAAGACCAGAGCTATTTTTTATGCCAGTTAAACCAAAAACAGTTATCAAAAAGTTTATTCCCACTTGGTGATATAACAAAACCTGAAGTTAGGGAAATTGCAAAAAAACTAAAATTAGCTTCGGCTGATAAAAAAGATTCACAAGGAATATGTTTTGTGGGTAAGGTAGACCTACCTGTTTTTCTTCAACAAAAGCTTGAGCCTAAGGAAGGTGTTGTGATTGAAATACACCGAACTTACCCTGCAAAAAATAAAAAAACAGATACATACACTGGAAAACACTCAGAGCTTATTGAACTTTCAAAACCCTATATATATGATAAAAATCGTGGTATAGAAGTTGGAAAGCACCAAGGTGCTCATTATTATACTATTGGCCAGCGTAAAGGCTTAAATATTGGTGGCAAGCCCTTACCTCTGTTTGTAATTGCCACAGACATTGAAAACAATATTATTTATGTAGGCCAGGGAAAAGATCATCCTGGATTATATAGAAAAGGTCTATTTATCCGTAAAGAAGAAATTCATTTTATAAGGGAAGACCTGGTAATGGAAGAAGATGAAGAAAGAAATTACCTAATCCGGCACCGATACAGGCAACCACTTCAAAAAGGAAAACTGATAATGAAAAGCGAAGGTTTGTATATTCTTTTTGAAGAAAAACAACGAGGGATTACTGCCGGGCAATTTGCCAGTTGGTATGATGGTGAAGAGTTGATTGGTTCTGGTGTGATAAATGCATAGGAAAGGAAGGTTCAAACTAAATAAATACATTGCGTTGTGAAGCTACAAACATATTTCTTCATGCAGCTTTTTAATATCCCTGTCCACTGTAAATAGTCAACATCTTCATAACATAAGTTCAAATTAGTCTACAAAAGGTAAAATAATACACGATGTTTTCGATTTTCTAATATAAATTCGCAAACAAATATCCTCTTTTTCAGTTCCATCTTCGTTGAACCATGTAGGATTAATTTCAAAATTACCAATATCACCACCTGCAATGATAAGCCTTATGCGATGCCCTTTTTTAAAACACAGTAAACAGCAGGTTCCATATCCCATCTGTTTTTGATGCCCTTAAGGTGAAAATCAAAAACCTTAGTATTTGAACTAAAGTTCGCTATCTGTAAAACAATCTTCAAATCCGTTTTAATACTACATTATATAAATTTTTTATTTTCTTTTGAAGTATAGGGATAAATTAGTAACTTTATTACAATATAGCTTTATTTACTAGACATAAATTTCTGTTTTTTCCATTATTGAATATTAAGTAGCATCAATCATGAACAATGATAATGTTAATAAAGATTCTGTATTAGGTATCGATATTGGCTCTGTTTCAATTTCTCTTGCCCTTTTAAACGCACAAAAAGAAATCATAAAAACAGATTATACTTTCCATGAGGGCCTTATTGCAAATAAATTAACAAGCATGTTATCACAATTTAATTTACAAAGCATTAAGGGCATAGCTGTGACTTCCGCCACTCCTTCAGTATTGACAAATAATATAGTTTATGACTCACGTGTTTCATATATTACAGCGGCTAAAAAATTGAATGATGAAATTGGATCATTATTAATTGTAGGTGGAGAAAAATTTGGGTTAGTCCTATTTGATGAAAACCAGAAATATAAGAATTTCAAGTCAAACACCTCATGTGCTGCTGGTACGGGAAGCTTCTTAGATCAACAGGTAAAGCGGCTTAACCTTGGCGGAATTAAAGAATTTACTAAGCTTGCTTGTAATAATAAAGGTGAATATCCAAAGATTGCATCGAGATGTTCTGTTTTTGCTAAGACAGATCTCATCCATGCACAACAGGAAGGTTATACTTTATCAGAAATTTGCGATGGATTATGTTATGGATTGGCAAAAAATATCGTTGACACATTATTTAATATTGATAAAATCAATCAACCTCTAATATTTGCAGGAGGAGTTTCACAGAATAAAGCCGTTGCAAATCATATTGAAAAACTTTCAGGCTTTAAACCCATTGCAAATAAATTTTCTCATTTTTATGGATCAATTGGTGCAGCACTTAAGCTTATCGAAGATGAATCTATTCATAAAGCATTAACAATAAATTCTGTTGATGACATCCTTATAAATATAAAAAAAAACAAAAAGTACTTTTATCAGCCATTGACACTTTCGTTATCTGATTATCCGAATTTTAATCCATACAGAAAATACAATTTTAGTTCAAAAAAAGTTAACCAAACAGCAAAAGTCGAGGTTGACATTTACAGAAAACCTGACAGAAATGAATATAAGGTCTATTTAGGTATTGATATTGGCTCAACCAGCACAAAAGCCATTATTCTGGATTTGCATAAAAATGTATTAGCCGGATTTTACACTAAGACATCAGGCCAGCCTGTATCTGCGGTTCAGAGCATATTTGAAGCAATTAATGATTATAAACAAAATTACAATATTCAGCTAACTTTTTGTGGAGTTGGAACTACCGGTTCAGGAAGAAAATTTATTGGAAAAATAGTTGGAGCAGATATTATACCCGATGAAATTACAGCACATGCACGTGCAGCCATTGAGCTTGATGAAAATGTAGATACAATCATTGAAATAGGCGGTCAGGACTCAAAGTTCACAACCCTAAGTAACGGCACTGTAACATTTTCTAAAATGAATAATATTTGTGCAGCCGGAACAGGTAGTTTTGTCGAAGAACAAGCCTTAAAACTTAATGTGAGATTAGAAGATTATTCCACCAGGGCAGAAAATACAAAATCTCCCCTTGCAAGTAACCGTTGTACCGTTTTTATGGAACGGGACCTGAATCACTATATCAATGAAAATTATGAGACCAATGAAATTCTGGCATCGGTTCTTCATTCTATACGGGAAAATTATTTATCAAAAGTTGCCATAGAAAAAAACATTGGGGAAAAAATATTTTTTCAGGGAGCAACAGCTAAAAACCGGGCTTTAGTTGCTGCATTTGAACAACGCTTAAAAAAGCCAATTATGGTATCTGAATATTGTCATTTAACCGGGGCAATGGGAGTTGCACTAGAACTGTACGACAAAAATGCCGTAAACACAAACTTTAGGGGATTGGATCTTTATAAATCTGAAATTCCGCTTAGAACTGAAATTTGTGAATTATGCACTAATCATTGCAAATTAAAAATAGCTGAAGTAAATAAGCAGACTGAAGCATATGGCTTTTTATGTGGAAGGGATTATAACGGCCCCAAATATATTGATGATAATAAATCGGGATTTAATCTGGTTAAAGCCTACAAAGAGAATTTTAAATTTACCCCTGAGGGTTCTGTAAATTCTAAAATAACTATTGGAATTCCTTCAGGGCTATATCTATTTGATGATATTGTGTTATGGCGCAAATTTTTCAATTTGCTGCGCATTAATACAATAACCAGTGACGGCTATTCAGAAGCGGTTAAGATCGGTAAATTCATTGCAAATGCCGAATTTTGTGCACCAATGTCAGCTATGCATGGTCATTTAAAATATCTTAGTGATAAAGCAGATTACATTTTCCTACCTACTTATCTCGAAGAAAAACAAAAATCAAATAAAATCAGAAGACAGTATTGTTACTATTCTCAATTTACTCCTTCCATTATTTTGTCTATTGAAGAATTGTATAAAAATGGCAGAATTTTAAATCCACTCTTATATTCTCTTCAAAGTGATAATTCCTTTATAACTGAACTGTATAACTCCATTAAATCAATTGGCTTAAACTCCTACACAAAAAGTGATATTTCAAAAGCATACACTTCTGCCCTAATTGAAAAAAAAACAAGGAAAAAGAACTGGCAGGGTTTATATAATGAAATGTCTTCCAAGGACAATAACCTTAAAGTAGTTCTCCTGGGCAGGCCATATACTATTCTTTCAGAAACAATGAACAAAAATATTCCAGACATTTTTGCAAAAAAAGGAATAAAAACATTTTTCCAGGATATGCTGGATGTTAATGAAAAAGATACTGAAAATATTAAAGACCTGCTTAATTCAAGTAAATGGAAATATGCTACAAAAATATTAATCGCTGCGGACAAAATTGCCCGGACACCTGATTTGTATCCGGTGTTTGTAAGTTCTTTTAAATGTTCGCCGGATGCATTTGTTATTGAATATTTTAAGCAAATATTTGATGCACATAAAAAACCATACTTAATTCTTCAACTGGATGAGCATGATTCCTCTGTTGGGTATGAAACCCGTATTGAAGCAGCCATTCGTTCTTTTGAAAATCATTTTGAACAAGGAAATAAAACGATTACTAATGTTGTATATCCAGGCAATATGCTCGTCAAAAATGCAAATGAGCTAAAAGGGAAAACGGTATTGATGCCATGGTTAGGCGAGTATTCATCCAGGCTTTTGGAAGCTGTTTTACAAAAAAAAGGCATTGATGCACATACTTTATGCGATACTAAAGATTCGATAAAAAAAAGTATGATAATGAATACAGGTCAGTGCTTACCTTTCAATATTATTTTTCAGAATGCAATTGACTACATTGAAAAGCATAAACTTGATACATCAAACACTGTTTTATGGATGCTTGATTCACCTATTTCGTGTAATTTGGGCATGTTTATTAGTTATATGGAAAAACTTTTAAGATCTCGGGAAGAAAAATACCATAAACTAAAAATTTATCCAGGTCAAATTACATTTTACGATATCTCTGTTGATATTTCATTAGGAGCCTATTTGTGTTTTATGTTGGGAGGATATATTCGCAAACTGGAATGTAAAATAAGACCTTATGAAATAATAAAAGGGCAAACTGATGATATTATACAAAAATCAATGGATCATTTATATGAGACATTTTTAAAAGGCAACTCAAAGCAAAAGGCATTAAGACAAATTATAGATTGGTTTAAGGGCATTGAGCAAAAAACTGAAAAACGACCTAAGGTAGCAATATTCGGGGACTTGTATGCTCGTGATAATGATGTGTTTAATCAGAATTTAATTCGATGTATAGAAAAAAATGGCGGTGAAGCTATAACAACCCCATATAGTGAATATCTTAAAATTATTGGCCTGCCTTATAATAAACGTCTAATTACTGAAGGCTTTTATTTAAAAGCTGCTATGAGACGATTTTTATTAAGCATTGCACTGTTAATTGAAGATAATTATTTAAAGTATTTTACCGAAATACTGGATGAATCTCCAATTAAACCACTACGTGTTTTTGAAGATAAATTGAAATTATTTAATATAAAAACCTCTCATAATGGTGAGTCTTTGGATAATGTTTTGAAGATTTTACATTTGACTGAAGTTCATAAAGATTTAGCCTTAATTATTCAAACAAATCCCGCATATTGTTGTCCTTCACTGGTTACTGAAGCGATGACAAAAAAAATGGAAAAAATTTCAGGAGTACCAATAGTTACGATTGAATATGATGGAACCAGTTCCTTTAAAAATGAAGATATTATTCCCTATTTGAAGTGCAATTAAACACAAGTTTCAAGTTTATTTTTATTAAGCCGCTAAATGTATAACAATAAGGAATCTGTATATTGATTTTCATGGTGAAGTAAAACAAAAAAATCCACCAAGAAATGTATTTTATGAAAGTTATACTTTAGCATATTCCAATAATATGGCAGGAACATTAACTGCACCTTTTGAAGGAAAACATGGTTGGTATTTCAAGAATTAATAAAAAAATATCACTGTAACTATTATGTTAAAAGGGCAATACAAAAATGTTTGACTAGTAGTGCGATTCCTAAATAACATG
>JBDLJL010000167.1:0-10523 GCA_039714415.1 Bacteroidota bacterium | reverse complement strand
CCGGAGCAGCCAACCAAAACCATGATAATTCATGTACATCAGCACCAAGTGTTTGTAATATTCTGCTAACATTAGCATTTTGTAAAGCAAAGCCAAATTGAATACCTAAGAACCCAAGGCTCATATTCCAAATTTGCCAAAAACTTAATTGTGGTTTTTGTTTCATGTGTATTTTTTTATTTATTTTTAAAGCCACATGTAACATCCATGACAACTATCTGTTGTATATGAAAATTTATATAACATAGATGTTTCATTATACTTTATTTTTTTATCAGTTATAATATGGTGGCTTCTAAAAATTCGATTATCTAGGCTTGCCCAAATTTAAAAGCTCAATTTTACTTTTGTAAATGAGTGTTTTAAAATTTTGGCGTAACGCAGAGAAACGGATTTTTAGAGGTTGCCATAATTTATACAAATAAAATAAACAGCCAGTAATAATGAAAACCCAAAATGAGGGAGTTATTTATTGGAATAGAAAATACACCTTTATATAACCTGAAATAAAAGTATATTATCAATAAAACTATAACCTGAGAGAGAAGACCAAATAACGAAATATTTCAATACCAACCAAATATCATTAAACAAAAACAGTAGTATTCAAAGGATTTTAGGCTTTCATGTATTCTGTGTATTGATATTTCAAACGTTTGCGAAGAAATTGTATTTTTTTAGAAAATAATCAGATAATAATATATGTTTTTTAACATGTGGATAATGCAAACGTTTGCGAAAGAAGGCTTTTGGGGACGATATTTTGCTGAAAAAGTGTTTTTTTTAAGAGTTTATAATTGACGATTGAATATTAATAATCAATAGATAATTATCAATCAATGTCGTTTAATTAGTGAAATATATGTTCCAAAGCTTTCGCCCATTCAGGGCTGAATATTATTCTATGATTATCACACAGGGCGTTGCCCTGTGCTATTAACTATAAGGCTTTCAGCCATAACTAAACGACCTTGAATTATCACTATTCAACTTTATTTACCTTTCATTTTTCGAGTTGTTTCCCTAACAATTAAATCAGTTTTAATAACCCTTGTTTCAGGTTCATAATCTTCATCTTCCTTTTCCAGGTGATTTAAAAGCATTCGTACAGCAATTTGCCCCATTTCATAACCATGTTGTTCAACTGTTGTAAGTGGTGGTTCTGTCATTGTTGAAATCCGGCCGTTTGTAAAACCTATAATTGAAATATCTTCGGGAACTTTCAGTCCCATATTCCTTGAAGCCTGCAATGCACCAATAGCTGTCATATCATTAACAGCAAAAATACCATCCGGCATATTATCTGATTTCATCAATTTTTCTGTTAAAAACCAAGCTTCATCATAATCATCACATTTAAAAATAAGTGAGTCGTCAATGACAATTCCGTTTTTATATAAGGCATGTAAGTAGCCATTTTGCCTGTTCCGGCCAATTAATAAGTGTTGTGAAGTACCAAAGTGGGCAATCCGTTTGCATCCTGTTTTTATGAGGTAATCAACTGCTTTAAAAGCACCATCAAAATCATCAACCACAACTTTATCCATCTTCATTTCTGAACTTGCCCTGTCAAAAAAAACGACCGGAATACCATTATCTTCAAGGTTTTTAAAATGTTCAAAATCCTTTGTCTCTTTTGAAACAGAAACCAAAACACCTGCCACCCTGCTGGCTAGCATGGCATGAGTTTCACTAACCTCACGCTGGAAATTTTCATTGGATTGGGCAATCATTACACTATAATCATTTGCATAAGCCAGGTCATCAATACCACTAATAACCGAGGAAAAAAAATGGTGGATCAGTTCAGGAATAATTACACCTATTATATTGCTTTTACTATGCCTTAAACTTAATGCAACAACATTGGGTTTATAATGGAGTTTTTCAGCCAATTCATTTACGGCTTTTTTGGTCTTCACACTAATATCAGGATGATCCTTAAGAGCCCTGGAAACAGTCGATGCAGAAATACCAAGTTCAGTTGCAATGTCCTTTATTGTTATTTGTCGTCCTTTCATCCGTAAATATAAAAGCTCATTTTTAAAATAACTGCACTATCAACAATATTGTACTATCACATGCCTAAATTATAAAAAAAAAGGGTTCTGGCAAACGAGTGAGCGAATTTTACATTTATTATTCGGTTCTACCACCATTTTAGTGGATATTTATTAATAATGTAACTTCTACGATAAATTTACCATGGTTATTTGTTGATTTGTTTATCTGTTTATAACCTGCAATATTAAGCTGTATAAGCATATAGGGACATAAACAAATAAACGTATAAACAAATAACCAATATATTTTTTAATTGGTAACCCACAAAATTCGTAGTAATACCTATTATTCTAAAATCTCACAAAAACAACAATTCCTGCAAACGTTTGCGAATACGTTTGCGACGATTATTTGCACGATTATTCGTTAATTTTTGTTAAAACCTCTTAATACTTATTACGTTTGGCCTGAAATTATGTTTTTGCGAATAAAATAAACAGTGTGGAAAACAAAATTTTAACCTGAGAGACTTTTAATATTTAGTAAATTTTTTTAACCTAAATTAAAATTTAAAAAATGAAAGATTATTATGGTATGCTAAAAAGACTGATGTTATTTTTTGCATTTGCTGCAATATCGAATATTACATTCGCGCAGCAATCAGAAATAACCGGTCGTGTAACTGATGCCGAAGATGGTTCACCGATACCCGGTGTAAACGTAACCATTAAAGGTACTACTAGTGGAACAATTACTGATTTTGAAGGTAATTTTAAAATTAGTACAAGTTCTGAAGATTTCCTATTGTTTTCGTATATTGGTTACGAAACACAGGAAATAGCCGTAGGGAACAACACCAACATTTTAGTACAATTAAATGCCTCGGATGTTGGTTTGGATGAGGTTGTAGTTATTGGTTATGGTAAAGTTAAAAAAGGTGATGCTACCGGTGCAGTAACAGCTATTGATTCAAAAGACTTTAACCAGGGTGCTATTACTACAGCGGAAGAATTACTTGTTGGTAAAGCTTCAGGTGTTGTTATCACCTCTGCCGGTGGTCAGCCCGGTGCAGGTTCTACTATTAGGATCAGGGGTGGTTCGTCACTTCGGGCTACTAACGACCCTTTAATTGTAATTGATGGAATAGCAATTGATAATGAAGGAATTGGTGGAATGGCTAACCCATTATCAACTATCAACCCTAATGATATTAAAACATTTACTGTTTTAAAAGATGCTTCGGCAACAGCCATTTATGGTTCAAGGGCTTCTAACGGTGTTATTATTATTACTACTAAAAGAGGTGAAAAAGGTGAGATTAAAGCTAGCTACAACGGGAATGTATCTTTAGGTATGCCTGCTAAATATATTGAGGTTTTAAGTGCTGATGAATTCAGGTCTGTTATTTTTGACCGTATTAGCAATCATGGTTTAGTACCAATGGCAGCAAGTGTCCTTGGGAATACTGAAACAGACTGGCAAAAGGAAATTTACCAAAATGCTGTGTCTCATGACCATAATGTTAGTGTTAGCGGTGCATTAAAAGAAGTTCCATTTCGTGTATCTTTTGGTTATACTGATCAAGATGGTATATTGAAAAATACCAATATGAGCAGAAGTACTTTTGACGTTTCGGTTAATCCATCATTATTAGATGATAATTTAAAAATCGACATCAACGCAAAAGGATCTTATACAAGCAATGATTTTTCAAATGAAGACGCTATTGGCTGTGCAATTAGCAATGATCCTACTCAACCAATTATGAATGGTAATACACGTTATGGTGGTTATACAGCCTGGACAGAACTTAGTACTGAGGACCCAATTAATGGTTTACCAAATAATATCGCTACTCACAACCCTGTTGCCCGATTGGAATATAGAGATAATAAATCATTATCCGAACGTTATATTTTGAATAGTAAAATTGATTATACATTACCATTTTTACCTGAATTAACGGCTACAGCAAATTTAGGTTATGACTTTTATGCTTCGAATGGGCATGATAATACTAATTCTCTGGCTTCATGGAGCTATCGTGAACCTGGAAATAACGTTAAAAATTACAGTAACTTACGTAAAACCACCTTATTAGATTTTTACTTAACCTACAATAAGGAAATTGGATCAATACATAATTTAAATGTTATGGGTGGTTATTCATATCAGGATTTTTACCGTGAAGAAGACAACTCAAACCGTCCATGGGAAATGACAAATGGAGTATATGTTGGTGAAAATGATAATTCTGACCCCAGTCATAATCGAATTATTTCATTTTTCGGTCGTGCTAACTACACCTTAATGGACAAATATTTATTAACTGCTACTTTACGTTATGATGGTTCTTCTCGTTTTTCTAAAGAAAACCGCTGGGGGCTGTTCCCATCATTTGCAGCAGCATGGAAAATTAATGAAGAAAGTTTCATGGAAAATATTGATATTGTAAGTAACTTAAAACTTCGTTTAGGATATGGTGTAACAGGTCAGCAAAATATTTCAGATAACTTTTATCCATACATACCGGCTTATACAATTAGTCAAACAGGTGCTTATTATCAAATGGGCGATACTTTTTATCCTACCCAAAGACCGGATGCTTATGATGAATATATTAAATGGGAAGAAACTACTACCCAGAATATCGGTTTAGATTTTGGCTTAATGAATGACAGGATTAGTGGTTCGGTTGAATATTACGAAAGGGAAACCACTGATTTGATTAATGAAGTGCCTATTCCGGCGGGAACTAACTTTTCAAACTATTTGATTACTAATGTTGGGTCATTAGAAAATAAAGGTTTTGAAGTTGAGCTAACACTTAAAGCAATATCAAAAGAGGACATGAGCCTTGAGATTTCCGGTAACTTTTCATATAATGAGAATAAAATCACCCAGTTAACTTTAACAGACAACCCTGATTATACAGGTTATGCTACTGGTGGTATTTCAGGTGGTGTTGGTAACAATGTTCAACAAAATTCAGTTGGATACCCGGCAAGTACTTTCTTCTTATTCCAGCAGGTTTATGATGCAAACGGAATGCCTGTTGAAGGTGTATATGTTGACCAGACAGGAAATGGTGGTAATGTTGCAGGTGATGAACTAAATAAGCAATATCTTCAAAACCCTGCACCTGATTATACTGTAGGTTTATCTTCAAGGTTTACTTATAAAAACATTGACTTTTCATTCTCAGGCAGGGCGAATATTGGAAACTATGTATATAATAACAATGCTTCCAGTAAGGCTTTATATCAAAACATTTACAACCAGTCAGGTTATACCTCAAATATTCTTAAAGATGTTGAAAAAACAGAGTTTATGACTGCTCAGTACTGGTCGGATTTTTATTTGGAAAATGCCTCTTTCTTCCGTATGGATAACATTAATTTAGGTTATAGTTTCGATCATATTTTTTCTGAAAAGATTAATGGTAGGGTAGGCTTTACGGTTCAAAATGCGTTTGTGGTTACTAAATATACAGGACTGGATCCTGAGGTTGATGGTGGAATTGATGATAATATCTTCCCAAGGCCACGTACATTTATGTTTGGCTTAAACCTTAATTTTTAATTAAATATTAAAACATAAAAAAATGAAAAAGATTAATATATTTTATCTGGTATTCATATTAGCGACGCTTTCATTATCATCATGCGTCAAAGATTTGGATATGGAACCAATAGATCCTGATGTAACAACAGCTACTGATGTTTTTAGTGACCCTGCATCCTTTAAACAGGCTTTAGCAAAAATTTATGCAAGCTATGCCGTAGGAGGCCAGGATGGTGAAGGTGGTGGAGACCCTGATATTGCTGGTATTGATGAGAATTTCGGAAATTATCTTCGTCAGTTATGGGGATTACAGGAATTATCTACAGATGAAGCAATTATTGCCTGGGATGATGCCACTATTAAAAATTTCCATTGGCATACATGGGCACCAAATGATGGTTTCATTGCAGCCCTTTATTCAAGGATTTTTTATTCAATTTCTATTGCTAACGAATTTATACGTAATACAAGTGATGGAACTGGTGATTTAGCTACTATGAATGCTGAAGCACGCTTTTTAAGGGCTTTTTCATACTACCACGCAATTGACATGTTTGGTAATGTCCCATTTGTAACAGAAGCTGATGCTCCGGGTGCATTTTTACCTGAGCAAATTTCCAGAACAGACTTGTTTGATTATATTGAAAGTGAATTATTAGCTATTGATAGTGAATTAGGTGCACCAGGATTTGAATATGCCCGTGCTGACCAAGCTGCTGCATGGATGCTATTAGCAAAATTGTATCTTAATGCAAAGGTTTATACAGGAACTGAAAGATATACTGAAGCCATTACTCAATTAAACAAAGTAATTGCGGCTGGTTACTCAATTGACCCATTATATCAAAGTGTATTTCATGCTGATAACCATACAAGCCCGGAAATGATTTTTCCGATTGCTCTTGATGGTACTAACACACAGCAATATGGTGGTATGACTTTTATACTTCACGCTTCTAATGGTGGTGGTATGCCATTAAACGGAATTGATGGTGGATGGGGTGGTATCCGTACCATTAACACATTTGCTGAAGGTATTTTTGGTGTTCTTGAATCTGATTTTGAAACAGACCCTCAATACGCAGAAATTGCTGACAAAAGGGGAATGTTTTATTATAATTCTTCAGATGACTGGCAATGGGATATTACTAATGTTGGAACTTTTATCCAGGGAATTGGTGTAACCAAATTTAAAAATAATACTATTTCTGCTGATTATCAGGACACAATCGCTGCTCCTAATGCACATCCAACCTTTGTAAGTACTGATTTCCCTGTATTTCGTTTAGCTGATGCCTACTTAATGTATGCAGAAGCTGTTGTTAGAGGTGGTGCTGGTGGTGACAGGTCTACAGCCGTTGGTTATATTAATGAATTAAGATATAGAGCTTATGATAATACCAATGATGGTGATATAACCGATGCAGAACTTACTTTAGATTTCTTACTTGACGAAAGGGCCAGGGAATTATACTGGGAAGCACAACGAAGGACAGATTTAATCCGTTTTGGACAATTTACAGATGGTACATATCAGTGGGAATGGAAAGGTAATGTACAAGAAGGTACTGCTACATCAGCCCACAGAAATTTGTATCCTATTCCAACTAATGACATGAATGCGAATCCGTATTTGGTTCAAAATACTGGTTATTAATATTTTAACATTTAAAATATAAGAAAATGAAAAATAAATTATTAATTTTTATAGCTCTGCTAGGCATGGTAAGTTTCTTTGCCTGTGAGAAAGATGAAACAAGAGCCATTTTAAGCCCAAATCCTGTTGCTCCGGTTATAGAGGCAGTTAGCGATATGGTTTTAGCAAGAGATAATGCTACAGATTCAATTGTAATTTCAGGATCCAATGCTGATTTTGGATATCAAGCAGCTGTTGAATATATTTTGGAAGCAGGTGTTGCCGGAACTGAGTTTGCAGATCCTATTGAATTAGGAAGAAAAGAATTAGTTAATTGGTTTGGTTTTACAGTTAGTAGTCTAAATGCCTTGCTAATTGAATCTCTACCCGAAGATGTTCAATCTTCATTAGAATTGAGAGTTAGGGCAGTAATTATATCGTCTACAACTGGAGGTTCTGAACAAATTGAATCAGCTTCAGAGGTTTTATCTGTTAAAATTACAACTTATGGTTTTCCAAGGTTAGATGTAAATATTGAAGGGGTTACAGAAACTCAGAAAATTATATCTAAAGATGGTGATGGTAAATATGTAGGTTTTGTTAAATTTGATGCAGGTGATGTTTTTACCATGACTGATCCTGATGCTGGAAAAACTTATGGCGGTGGTGGAGCAATTATTTCTGAAGGTGGATCTGCTATTACTGTTGCAGATGCAGGTTGGTATAAACTTGAGGCTGATATAAATGGTTTAACAATGAATAATGGCAAATACCTTGTAGGAATTGTTGGTGTAGTTAATGGATGGGCAGCACCCGACCTCGTTATGGAGTATGATATTGAAGGTAAGTTTTGGTATAAGTATGGGGTTGTATTACCAGATGGAGGAATGAAATTTAGGCACAATGAAGATTGGGGTAATGATTTTAATTTAGGTGTTTTAGATAATACAAATCCTGATTTAACAAATCTAAGGAATGAAGGTGGTTCTCAAGACATTATTATGACAGCAGGTACATATGATATAAAGTTGTGGATAGCTAATGTTAACGGAGTTGTCCCTGAATATGGCAGTAGCTGCACTATTGAGAAAGTTGAATAAACATCTAAAATTGTCATGCATATAAAAATGTTTCTGAATTTAAATATGCATGGCATTAAAAAACATTTTCTAAATAACTAAAATAGTATTTAAAATGAAAAATAAAACATATAAGAATATTTTAGGTTTCTTCCTAGCTTCTTTGATGTTCATTGCATCATGTAAGAAAGAGGATCCTATAAAACTGGATGCCCAGTTAGAGACTTGGGAAATATCAAATATTACATCAACCACTGCAGATGTTAGTGGGTTTGTAGTAGCTGAAGGTTCTGGCTTTAGTGAAAGTGGAATTGTTTGGGCTACTACGGAAGCACCTACCATTGCTGATAATTCGGCTTTGGCAGATAAAGTAGAAAAAGCAGTTTATACTGCCCAGGCTACAGGGTTAGATCATTTAACGACATATTTTGTTAGGGCATATTCTAAGTCTACAGATGGTACAATACTTTATGGTGAAGATGAAACTTTTGAAACTTTGGCCCATCTTGCAACTGTTAGTGTTGATGATGTAACAGATATTACAGCAACTACAGCAACCAGTGGTGGAAATGTAAGTTATGATGGAAAAGCAGATGTAACAGCAAAAGGCCTTTGCTGGAGCATGGATCCAAATCCTGCAATTGACTCAACTGATGTTACTGTTACTGATGAAGGTGAGGGTACAGGAGTGTTTACTACTGATATAACTGGATTAATTGGTGGAACAACTTATTATTTACGTGCTTATGCAACTAATGGAATTGGAACAAGTTACAGTGATGAAGTTTCTTTTACTACAGTAAATGGTCTGGCAGTTGTTACAACAGAGAGCGTTACAGATATTACAAAAACTTCTGCAAAATTGGCTGGAAATGCCCTATTTACAGGTGGTACTGATATTGCCGAACGAGGTTTTTACTGGGGTACTTCTGCAAATCCAACAGTTGCTGATAATACTATTGCAGCAGGAAGTGGATTAGGTAAGTTTGAAGCTGATTTATCAGGTTTAGATCCAGGTGTGACTTATTATATAAGAGCTTATGCTATTAATAGTAATGGTACGGCTTATGGTGAAGATGTTCAGTTTACTACAGTAGCTGATATCTGGAAGTTTTGGGTAGTTGGTGATTATAACGGCTGGGATAATAGTGATGCAGCACTGTATCTCCTTTCCACAGCTTCTAGCCCTGAAGCGGAAGGATACGTTAATTTCACAAATACAGGTGGTTTTAAATTAACCACAGATCATAGTTGGACTGATCCATTTACATATGGAGATGATGGTGCTGGTGCATTGACAAATCCGGGTGGTAATATTTCGGTTTCAGCTGCTGGTTATTACTTAATCAAAGCTGATGGTGTAAACATGACCTACTCCTTAACTGAAACAGTTTGGGGAATAATAGGTGATTTTAATGGTTGGGGATCGCAAGTTGATATGGCATATGATCCAACTTCAATGACATTCCATTTGGCTCAAACATTTTCAAGTACCGGTGGCTTTAAATTCAGGGGAACACCTGATTGGAGTATCAATTATGGAGATAAAACTGGTGATGGTATCTTAGATACAGAAAATGATAATAATATTCCAATTTCAATTGTCGGTGATTATGCGATCACTATGGATCTCAGTAATCCCGATGCCTACACATATAGTGCAAATACATGGGGTATAATTGGTGATTTCAATAGTTGGGGAGATGATGTTAATATGACCTGGGATGCAGTAAATAGCGTATTCGTTGCAAATATTACAGTTGCGTCTGATGGTGGTTTCAAATTCAGGGCTAATGATGATTGGATTGTTAATTATGGTGATAAAGATGGAGATGGTAACTTAGACACAGAAAATGATAATAATATTTCAATATCTACAGGGGATTATAAAATTACTTTAGATCCTTGGAGTAAAGTATATACTGTTACTGCAATATAGCAGCATAGCTTTAGGGATTGTGATGGAATAAATTGACAGTTTTAAACGCAAATGTTTTGTTTTTTAGCAATTTGAAAAAACTAATAATAGCGAGCTATTTGAAGCGTTTTTCAAAGAAGATAAAAAGCAAAAGAGCAAGTTGAAAGCGTCAAGTTATTTCGGAACAATTCCTTAGTATCAAAATAAATGAGGCTGCCCCTAAAAAGGCAGCCTCATTTTTAAACTTTAAAAACGTACCATTAAAACAAACTTTAACATGCAATATTTCGTTATTTAATTATAATGATCTGAAAAAAACTAA
>JBDLJL010000166.1:0-10597 GCA_039714415.1 Bacteroidota bacterium | reverse complement strand
ACAGGAAAACGGACACACCATTTGCAGAACAAAACTTTTAAATAATACAACAACAAACCAACTGATCACTTCCATGCTGCCCCATGGTGAATTAGTTGGTATGAACGAGGTTATTCCATCAGTAAATGACATCTTTATAAAAGTTGTTGAAGAAGAAAACAGCACACCAGTTATAGAACAAGAAAAATAATCTTAGCAAAAAAATAACTGAAATAAAATGAACAAAATACTTTTAATTATTAAACGGGAATATTTAACCCGGGTTAGAAAGAAGACCTTTATTATACTTACACTTTTAGGTCCCATTCTTATGGCTGCACTAATTGCTATATCTGTATATGTTACTCAATTGGAAAGTGAACAAGTTAGAAGCATACTCGTTCAAGATGAATCAGGAAGGTTTAAAAATAGCTTATCTGATAGCAAAAATATAAGATTTACTTTTACGGTTATTGAAGATATTGAAAGTTTAAAAAAAGTTTTTTATGATGGCAGCTATTATGCCCTGTTAATAATACCAAATAATCCTGAAGAAGAAAACATTGAATTATTATCTGAAAACCAGTCTGATATAAATATCAAAACTTATATTAGTTCTCGCATCGAAGGAAAAATCCGTACTGACAAACTGAAAGAGTTAGGCATTGAAGTAGAAACAATTGATGCTATTGACCCCAATGTACATATACGTACAATAAAAATCAAAGAAGATGGAAGCGAAGAACTTAGTTCAACTGAAGCTGCACTAGCAATTGGCTATATTTCCGCGTTTTTAATATATATGTTCATTTTCATTTATGGGGCAATGGTCATGCGGGGTGTTATTGAAGAAAAAACCAACCGGGTTGTTGAAATCCTCATTTCATCAGTAAAGCCATTTCAGTTAATGATGGGGAAAATTATAGGTATTGCAATGGTTGCTCTTACACAATTTTTATTATGGATTGTTTTGGGCTTTGTCATTATAAGTATTACACAAACGTTAATTGGTGGTAATGCAGTCCCTGATTCAGACCAATTAACTGAACAAATGATGCAAGGGGCTAATTTACCTGACGAAATGAAAAATATTAATGGTGACAACCAGATTTTAAATGATGTACTACAATCTGTGATGAACTTACCCATTACCTTAATCATATTTTCTTTTATTTTCTATTTTATAGGGGGATATTTACTTTATGCTTCGCTGTTTGCAGGAATTGGTGGTGCAGTGGATAATGAAGCAGACACACAACAATTTATGTTACCATTGACAATACCATTAATTTTAGCACTGGTAGTGGCACAGGCAATTATTCAAAATCCCGAAGGACCGGCAGCTTTTTGGTTTTCGGTTGTACCACTAACTTCACCTGTAATTATGATGTTGCGTATCCCTTATGGTGTTCCTACCTGGGAAATTATTCTTTCGATGGGTACACTAATAATTACATTTATTGGAACAACCTGGGTAGCTGCCAAAATTTACCGGATTGGCATACTTGTTTACGGTAAAAAATTCAGTTATAAAGATTTATGGAAATGGTTACGGTTTAATGGTTAGGGATGCCTAATATTATACATCCCTACTTCTTGCAGACTGTATAGTCGTATTCTTCTACTTTCACTAAACTAACTTATTGTAATTGGTCATTAGTAACTGGTCATTAGATAATTACACGCTAAATAATGACCAATGACTAATTTCTAATTGCCTGTTGATTCATATCTGATAAAGAACTGTTATGTATAATAGTTCATTTATAATCCTAAGCCATTTTTATCTCTTTAACCCTCAACTGCAAACTTGTCCTGCCCATATATTCATTTTCTTCAACGGAATAGCAAATATCAAAATTATTCTTTTGTTTTATTGATGGCAAATATTCTTCGGCCATATTAAATGCTATTCCCTGCATACGGTTTCTGTCACCATCAAAAACATCAATCTTTAGATGAGTTTCTTCCTGACCAACAGCTTTGGTGTAACCACTATCCGAAACTTTTTCTGTGACATAAACTGGTGACATATTCCCAGGGCCAAATGGTGAAAACTGGTTAATTATCTTATAAAATTTTGGAGTAATATCGGCAAAACTTAATTGCGCATCAATTTTCACTTTTGGGATCAACTGATCCGGGGTTATGATACGTGCAACTTCTGATTCAAATTTTAATCGAAACTTTTCAATATTTTCCGGCAACATTGTAAGTCCTGCTGCATGTTTATGACCTCCAAAACTCTCAAGCAGATCACTACATGCTTCGATAGCTTTATATAAGTCAAAACCGGCCACAGATCTTGCCGACCCGGTAGCTTTACCATTGGATTGGGTAAGTATTACGGTAGGTTTATAAAAATGTTCAATTACCCGGGAAGCAACAATACCAATAACACCTTTATGCCAATCTTCTTTATACAGTACTGTTGACTTACCTTCTTGCAATTCAACACTTTCGCTAATCATTACCAAGGCTTCCTCTGTAATATTCCGATCAAAATTTTGCCTGGTTTCATTAATCTCATTAATTTTCCTGCTCATTTCCCAGGCATACTCTTTATTTTCAGCAATCAGCAATTCAACTGCGCTTTTACCCGATTCTATACGGCCTGCTGCATTAATTCTCGGGCCAATTTTAAACACACAGTCAGAAATCCCAATTTCCTTTTTCATCAAACCGGTAATTTCAATAATCGATTTAAAACCAAGGCGAGGTGATGAGTTCAATTGTTTAAGCCCATAATAAGCAAGCACCCTGTTTTCGCCAGTGACAGGAACAATATCAGAAGCAATACTTACTGCCACCAAATCAAGGAATGTCCACAAATGATCAATACTTAACTCATTTTTTTGAGTTAAAGCCTGTAACAGTTTAAAACCAACCCCACAACCGGAGAGTTCCTTATAGGGGTATGGACAATCCTTTCTTTTCGGATCAAGAACTGCAACTGCCTGCGGTATATTTTCGCCGGGATTATGATGATCACATATTATAAAATCAACATTTTTATTATTTGCATATTCAATTTTTTCCACAGCTTTAATACCACAGTCCAAGGCAATTACCAGATCAAAATTATTTTCAGAGGCAAAATCAACACCCTTATACGATATCCCATAGCCTTCGGCATATCGATCAGGTATATAGTATTCAATATTTGAGTGGGTTTCTTTTAAAAACGAATAAATTAAAGCAACAGAAGTAGTTCCATCTACATCATAATCACCATAAACCAAAATTTTTTCATTATTTCCCAATGCATTGTTCAACCTTTCAACTGCCCTATCCATATCTTTCATTAAATACGGATCATGTAGATGATCTAATTCAGGCCTAAAAAATGCTTTTGCCTCATCAAAGGTTTCAATTCCCCTTTGGATAAGCATATTGGCAATAGTATTATTGACATTTATTTCTTTTGAAAGTTTTTCAATCTTTTCTGTTTCACTCTCCGGTTTAAATACCCATTTCGACTCCATGTTAATAATATCATTTAAATTTAAGCGAATTTAACAATATAAGCTTGAAAACACTTTATTACTGATAGACTTTTACATAATCTACAATCATTTGAACGGGTAGGTCGTCCGCATTAACCTTTCCAACCCACTCCCCGCCAAGTTGTTGGTCTATTAAGATGAAAAATGGTTGATCATATGGCCATTGAGACGAATCAACCCCTTCAATTTTAGGATACCTAAAAGTTTCTTTGCCATTTAAAGTAAATACTAATTTATCAGGATACCATTCCAAACCATACGTATTAAATTCCAATGGATTGACATATGCAGTACCATAATGAGGTGGATTTTCTTTTTGTTTCAGTTCCAGGGTATAATACGAATGTGTTGTTTGATAAATGATTGTGTCATAATTGAGATGTTCCATAATATCAATCTCACCATTCCTTGGATATTTACCATATTTTTCCTTTTCTGCCAACATCCACATGGCAGGCCATGCTCCCTGTGCACATTCCAGTTTCGCATGTATCTCTACCTTACCGTATTGAAAAGCGAATTTACCTTTTGTATAAATACCTCCAGTCAAAAATCGCCTTGTATCACTTAGTGTATCTGTATTTACTATTCCTCCCAAATACAACTTCCCATCTTCCAAATGATAGCATTCCGGGTTTGTTGTCAAATATTTACTCCAACCACCTTTACCTTGTGGTATCATAGTCCATTTGACTGTATCCAGTTCCGGTGCATCAAAATTATCCTCCCAAACAATTCTCCAATCTTTCCCACTCCTGTCATCCTTTTGGACATAGATATATGAATCTATTATCTCGTATGGTGTATTTTGGCAAGCCATTAACATTGCTATTACGGCTATTATTAACAAATAACATTTTTTCATTCTTTTTACTTATTATCCGACATATGATAAATTGTTCCCAGCACATTTACCCCATATTTGTTATCAGGTGCATACCACTTAATATTATCGTTTACGACCCTGACAGAATATGATGCATTTCCCCTTATTGTATCACTTATATCCGGCAACCACAAACCTAATTTGTATGATTTATCTTTCATTAATCCCTCAAAACTAATTGTCGATTTTAATGTCCTTTTAAAATAACATGGATGTAAGGGATCTATATGCTCGTACATTCCTGTTATATTAAAATCAAGAGCTTCACCTTTATGGACTATCTGTCCCTTGTCTTCATCAATAAGAACAAAAAAGGCCTGTCGTTCTTTAACAGGTGAAGCCAAACCAACATTCACTATTTCCAGTTCTACTGATATAATACTGTCACCTTGCACCCTGTTTGGATATTTCAGTTTGTTAATAATAAACCGATAAGCTAAATGATCCCTTATTAATTCAAATGCCGAACGTTCTACCTGCTTCCCTTCCCTATTCCTAAAATAGCTTGAATCATAAAGTTCTATTCCTTTATCAACCAAATCCTGCAAACTTACTTTTTGATTTTTCCATGCAGCTATATTATTTGAAAAGTTATGCACATAGCTAAAAGTAGAGTAATAATGATCCTGTAAATATTTGTAAGCATCCAAACCGTCAATTATTTGGTTAAAATTCCATTTTCCATTACCACAATAAGGCATTTCCCCATCCATAATTGAATATGGTGCTTCATTTACTACCTGATCATAAACTGCTGTATCTGCTATTGAATAGTCATTCCCTATTGCATAAACATGTTGACCTGCAGTAAAATAATCATTATGAAAACCAGCCCTGTTTTTACTGTCATATTCAGATAAGCCTGCTAAATTCTTAAAAGAAGGCATCCTAAAAGTTACCTTATGACTTTTTGGGATTGTATTAAGAAAAGTATTGGCTATTTCTTTAACAGCAGTTTCATCCTGCGCTAAATTATTTTTATCGCTGTGACACTCTCCCCATAAGCCAATAAATCCAAACTGAAAAGCATAAATAACATCTTTATTATCATTGATAACTTTTTTCAACTGTTTTATATGACGAATTATATCATCTTTATCATAGTTGAAACGTCCTTTGGAATAACTGTAATCATAAGCAAACCTTAATAGTACTTTCACCCCATTTTCGCGATAAACATCAAATATATTTTTCATGTTTTGAACAGCGGTTTCAGATATATCAGTATTGTAAAATTCAAAAATATAGAAGTATGTTTGTATAACCGTCCCACCGTTCTTCTTAGTTGTACTGATAATTTCAGACAATTGGTCAAACATTACCTTCCCGAACATTGGCTTTTTCAGATCCGAAACATCGAACATCACTTCACCTCTGAAACCTCTTTCAGGATTAAGCAATACTATTTTATTTCCTTCAGGGTATTTATCCTGCACATATTTGGATGCTGTATTATTATCTTGTGCATAAATACTAATACATCCTATTATAGAAAGAAAAATAACTACAATTTTATTATTCACAACTTTTTATTTATTGAAAATCAAATTCGGCCATAACAGGAAAATGGTCTGAAAATGTTTCCGTATCCCCAACATTAAAAATAGAAACTTTTCTACATGATTTCGCAATATTTGGGCTTGTTAAAATATAATCTATTCGCTCTTTGTTTTGTTTTACCCCATCCGCTGTTTGATAAGTCCCAATTAATACAGGAGTCGGAAAAGTATATCTATTAGAAATATCAACATTTTTTTGGCATACATCAATTGTTGGCAATGCAAGGAATCTTGAAACCACTGAATAATCAAACTCCCCCAGTCTCAGGTTTGAATATTTACTTTTGGACTTGCTGTTTGTGTATTTTTGCTGCAAGCTCTTATTGTATTTCAACCACTCCCCATCAAAGGGCGAGTGCGCATTGAAATCACCTAAGATAATATATTTTTCACTTTTGCTTTCTTTAATCTTCTCAACAATAATATTTGCTTCTTTAAGCCTAAAATTGCAATCGGCAGGCGACAAATGCACAACAAAAAAATCCATCCCATAAGTTTCACAATGCAACATACCATGCCAAAGTTGTTTAAGGACACGTTCCTTCAAAATAATAGGCTTTTTTGAAGTAAGTCCGACCGGATAACCTTTTGATTTTAATATTTTCACATAAGGATGCCCCCATTTCGCAGCATCAGTTTTAAGCTTTTTTTCATTATAGCCACATAATTCCTGAAGAGCCAGTACATCAGGATTTTTTTCTTTAATCCACTCTATCCAATTTGCTTTTCTGAGCGTATCTTTACCCCAATCAAAACCGTTCCAAATATTATAGGTCATGATTTTTAAATTTGTTTGGGACTCTTGCGAAATAACTTGAGAAGAACCCAAAACTACCAGAAAAATTAGATTTGCTAAATAAAAACGAATAATTTGTTTCATAGAAAGTTGTTTATATATTATTTATCTACCCAATACACACTAAATTCTTTTATTTGAGGCTCAGCGTTAGATTCTGATATCCTTAGTCTAAATTTTGAACTTACTACAGGTTCAATCTTTTGAACTCTCTTATGCCCGACACATTCCCCATTTGCAATCTTCTTCCATTTTCCGTCAACCATAGCCTCAATAATATAATTTCTTACACGTTCGCCATTTGAAATATTCTCTTTTAATAAAATTTGATTAATCCTTGTTTTATTTTTTAACTTCAAAACTAATTTGGACCCATCACCTTCTGTACTACCTAACGTATTAGAAAATCTTTTACGAATATCATCACCGAACTCTTTCAATCGTTTTACATCACCCTGTGGTAATAATCCTTTGTCATTCGGAGTGAGCCCAAGTATTAAAGTTGAGTTTCTACCTACTGATTTATAATACATATCAACAAGCTTATCCAAAGGATAAACATGCTTTTCATCACCCGGTTCCCAAAACCACTCATGCCGTCCATTATATCCTCTTAAAGGTGCATCAGACATGGCCGGCATCCAATATTCCCCATCTTTATCTCCATGTTTGAGCAGTTTAAAATTATCCTTAAAAACAACTTCCGTATTTGTAGAATGAGAGTAAGGATAAGGGTATGTAGACCAGCAAGGATAAGGCACAGTTCCAGTTTCAGAACCACCCCAACGGATATCAGCTCGCTGCATGTTATGATAGAAAAGGCAGTTTGGTTGATGTTTATCAAAAACAGAAAGCACGTCAGGGCCGCCTTGTTCAGGGCCATGGGCACCACCATCGAACCATACAATGGCCAATTCACCATACCTTGAACAAAGTTCATCAACCATACCCTCGCAAATGCGGTTATATTGTTGCTGCCTGTTTTGGGCAAACTGATCGTCACCGCTTACTTTAAAATCATGGATACCATAGAAAGAATTCCACCTAATTCCAATGTAAATCCCTGGTTTAACACCGTATTTGTGGCACGAATTGACAAAATCACGGACGATATCTCCTTTCCCGTCTTTCCATTTAACGGATTTTAAAGAATACGGATTAACATCGCTTTGATACAATGCAAATCCTGTTTCGTGGGTTGCAGTAAGGATAGCTATTTTACAACCGGCAGCTTTGGCCGATTTTATCCACTGGTCTGTATCCAGGTTCTTAGGGTTAAAGACATTATAATCGGCAATAGGTGTTATCCTGTTTTTTCGTTGCACATATTTTTCCCCATCAAAAACATGAAGATCATAATGAAAAACCGCAACCAATTCAGCATTTTGCCAATTCATCTGGGCTTCTGTCGGAACGGGTACATCTAAATTATCCTGAGCTTCTACAGCACCAAAACTGTACAACAATACACATAAAGCACTTAATAATCTAGCTAACATACACTTAATTGTTTTTAAATTTTAAAATATAACTCACCGTACAATCATCACCATATATGTTTGTTCCTGAAGGCAAATACATATACGCAGGTTCTCCATCATAAAGAAGTATTTGAGGACGTTCAAATTTAGCATACTTTCTGTTGGCAGGGCCATAATGTACAGCCACTTTTGACATATTAACATCTGAATAATGATTAATACGGTGAAACCCTTTCTCATATGTATCAAAGTGAATGCCATCATCAGAAGTCCATAAAATACCACCACCATTTTCTATTATTCCGTGATTATCAGTGGTAAGCAATGCAAATTTTCCTTTATACATAAAAGCATAACCATCTTCAATGGCTTGATTGTTACTTGTTACCGGAAACGGCATTTGAACATATGGGCCTTCCAAATTCTCTGCAATCGCCAGTCCCATACGACCTTTTTCAGATTTAAAATAAAGGAAGTAACCACCGCTGGGATGTTGCAAAAATGCAGGGTTATTCACACCATTTCTTGCCTTATAATTCCAATAATCAGGATTTTTAGGCGGAGTAAGTATCTTCCCTTTATCGCCGGCCTTTTCCCAGGGGCCGTACAAACTTTCAGAAACAGCCAGGCAAATATACTGGTTCGAAGGATGTTCTTCAAGCCCACTGTTCATAATAAAAAACAGGGCGTACAGGCTGTCCACTTTATGGACGGCAGGATTGTGCGGGGCATAAACCTTATGAATAGAAGGATTTGCAGGTGCTTTGCCTTTGATGTCGCCTTTCACTGCTATATCGGAGAATACAAAAGGCCCTTCAGGCGATTCCCCAACATAATGGGCTATCTCGCTGTGAGTACGCCAACCCGGGTGAACCTTTAACTCGCAAGGCCAGCGGGCAACAAAAAGATGAACCTTTCCGTCATCTCCTATTATCGGTGATGTACCCCATATAGTGTATCCCGGTTCGTTAACTGCAACACCTGCAAATTCCCACTGATCTGCAAAAGAACTTCCGGCTTTTTTTACTTCTGGTTGACCTTTTGCAGTGAATGCAATTTCCAGACTTACTGCAATCAATATTAGTATTATAGCAATTGGTTTTTTAATTATCCCCATTTTTTAATGGTATGTGAATATTAAATGAATGCCCGTTTTCCTGCGAAGGTGAATTTATAGCACAGGCAGAAAAAAGAACCTGAGGTTCACCATTTTCATCAAGCAACAATTGAGGGCGTTCCAAACGTGCAACTTGTTGTTTTGTTCCATCTTCCCAGGTAATTTTCAAATCTGATGCAAGCACATTTTCTGCCGGTAACCAGTTGATTCCATCATTTGATTTAAACAAAGCCATTGAATGGCCAAAACCTGTAATATCGCCTTTAAAATCACGGACTAAAGCATAGAAATAATTTCTTTTTTTATTAAACCAAATAAAAGGGTCTTCAGCCATAGCAATTTTCCCATCCTGCTTTTTTACAATCAGTATCGGTTCGGGTTGAACTTCAAATTTTCCGGTTGGCGAATCAGCAATGGCTACACCATGAATTGGCGCAAATGCCTTTTTGTTTTGCCAACTCTTAAAAACCATGATATATTTTCCATCCGGGCGTTTTTCAACAGAAGGATTCACCACCACAATATTGGCTACAGAAAGCTTCTCTTCATCACCAAACTGTTCGTGTTCAGGTACATTATACCCATAATTTGAGAGTGGTGACAAGATTGGTTTGTCAGGCCTTTTGAAATTTCCGGTCAGTAAATCATCAAAAGAGCCAAACTCAATAACACCTATTCGCTGATGACGCACCAAAACACCACGTTCTGTACTTTTACCTTCCACATAAGGGTCGTGGTTTCCCACGTAATACAAATAATATTTGCCATCAAATTCTTTCAGATGAGGATTATAAACTGATGCCCCGTCCCAGGCATGAAATTGCCCTTCAGACTTTCTTCCCTGCAAAACTGTTTTCACATGCTTATATGGCCCTTCCGGTTTTTCGGCTACAGCATAACACAATTCAGCATCTATTAACCAGCCATTGCCAAACGGATATTTTTTTGGCCAGCGACAGTAAACCATGTGGTATTTACCATCTTCACCTTTAAGCACGCTTGCCCCCCAGGTAAACCAATCAGGGTGTTCCAGCTTTGAACCCAACTGAACCGGTTGTAGCATTTCCATAAAATTGAAATCACTTACATCACAATCTTTATTGTCGCCTTCATCATTCTTATTACTATTACATCCAAATAGTATAATTGTCCCTAAAATAATAAAATGTATTGCTTTCATCTGTTTATATTTTAGGCAACCTCTAAAAATCCACTTCTCTGCGTTACGCCAAAATTTTAAAACACTCATTTACAATAGTAAAATCGAGCTTAA
>JBDLJL010000165.1:0-10636 GCA_039714415.1 Bacteroidota bacterium | reverse complement strand
GAAAATATTATCAACAATAATATTAATATTCAGCGTTTTATCAGTAATAGCGCAAAATGACACATTAACAAAAACACATTATTTATCACTAAATGATGTACGGGAATATGCAATAGTAAATAACTATCAAAACCAAAATGCTGAAATAGATATCGACATTGCTAAAAAGAAAATTTGGGAAACAACCGCAATTGGATTGCCACAGGTTAATGGAGAAGTTAACTACCAAAACATGCTTAAAATTCCAACAACTTTGTTGCCTGGTGAAATGATGGGTGCTCCGGGAACTTATGTTCCAGTTCAATTTGGTCAGCAGAATAGCCTTAATTGGGGCGTTACTGCAACACAGCTGGTTTTTAGCGGTGAATATCTTGTCGGGTTAAAAGCGTCCAAAATTTTTCTTGAGCTTTCAAAACGCAGCTACACAAAATCAAGCACAGTTATTAAAGAAACTGTAACTAAATCATATTATCTGGTACTAATTGCCGAAGAAAGTAAAAAGATACTTGAAGAGACAAATGCTAATTTTGAAAACTTATTAAGAGAAATTGAAGAAAGCCACCGCTTGGGTTTTGTTGAAGATATTGATGTTGATCAATTACGACTTACTAAACAGAATAATGATAATACAATTATTTCAGTTAATAATCAAATAGAATTAGCTTACCGACTGTTAAAATATCAGCTGGGTATTGATTTTAAGGATGAGTTGAAATTGTCAGACAGCCTGGATTATTTTGTTGAAAATCTGGATTTTAACAGTATTTTATCTGAAGAATTTGATTTAAACAGTAATATTGATTATAAATTGATGCAAACACAGGAAGGTTTATCAATTTTAAATTTAAAACGTGAAAAATCATTGTTTTTACCCCAATTGTCAGCATTTTATACTTATTCTGAAAATGCATATAATAACGAATTTTCTAATTTGTTTTCTACATGGTACCCTACATCAATAATAGGTTTAAAATTAACGGTTCCTATATTTTCAAGTGGTATGAGACGGTCTAAAGTACAGCAAAAACAATTGGAACTAAAAAAGGTGCAAAATTCAAAATTAGAATTAGAACAAGGTCTTCATTTACAAGTTGAGCAATTAAGGAGCAATTTTACCAACGCTAAACTAAAATTCGACAATGAAAACTGGAATATGGAATTATCGCAAAGGATTAATAATAAAACAGAAATAAAGTATAAAAAAGGAATGTCATCTGCCAATGACTTAATGCTTTCACAAAACCAATATTTAATGGCACTTAATAATTATTACCAGGCAATGTCAAACTTGTTAGCTGTAAGGGCACAGTTAGAATTTATACTTGAAAAAAATTAGATGTGGCATTTCGACCGGCTCAGTAATCTAGGAGATGTGAGAATTTGGGAATGCGGAGATATAGAAATTTAAAAAGGAATAGACCTGACAGCGTCTGATTAACCCGGAAAATTCTATGAATTTTCCTTATCTGCGATAGCGACTAAGATTCACATCCAATTTTGATACCCAAAATTGGGTTCATCTAAGTCGGGGTTTCACGCATTTAGATTGGCTACCGCCGAGCTAAAGGTTCATGGATAAAAAAATCCATAGCCAACCCCGCCTTAGCGGGGAATAATGCGGGTTAATATTAAGAATTGAGGAATAAAAACTTATAACAAAATATAAAAAAGATGAAAAAGTTAATTGCAATCGTGATCATAGCAAGCTTGGTAGCTTGTGGTAAAACGGATGACCCAAAAGCTATAAAGGGAAAAATTAAGGAATACAAAGAACAAATTTCCGGTTTGGAAGAGAAAATTGATAAGCTGGAAAAAACGCTTGAAGAAAAGGGAGTCGAAACAAAAGATCTCAAAAAAGTTAATGTAAAATCATTGGTTTTAACACCCAGTCGGTTTGTTCATTATGTTGAGGCTTCTGCCTCTCTTGAAGCAATAAAGAGTGCTTTCATCAGCCCCGAAATTAATGGGCAGGTACAAACAGTTCACGTACAGGAAGGTAATTACGTTAGAAAAGGGCAACTCCTTGTTTCATTAAATTCTGATATTATACAAAGTAGTATAAAAGAATTGGAAACCAGTCTTGAATTAGCCAAAACAATATTTGCAAAACAGGAAGAGTTATGGAGCCAAAAAATTGGATCTGAAATTCAATACTTAGAATCAAAGAACAACAAGGAGGCACTTGAAAGCAAATTAAATAGCTTATACATTCAGCGTGATAAATCAAGAATTAAGGCCCCTATTAGCGGAATAGTTGACGAAATTAGTGTAAAGAAAGGTGAATTAGCCATGCCGGGTGCACAAATTATACAAATGGTTAATATCAGTAACTTTTATGTAAATGCTGATGTATCAGAAAAATTTATTGCCTCAATAAAGAAAAATAGTCCGTTAATAGTAAGTTTTCCAACATTTCCTGATTGGAAGATTGATACAAAGGTGTACAGGATTGGAAATATCATTAAACAGGCAAACCGGACATTTACATTACAAGCTAAAATAAATAATAAAGACAACAAGCTAAAACCTAATATGCTGGCGGTAGTTAAATTTCAGGATTTTGAAATGGACGAAGCATTGGTAGTTCCATCAATAATCATTAAAGAAGATTTTAAAGGCAAGTATCTATATATTGTTGAATCAAACAGTGCACCGGTTGCCAAAAAGATATATGTTAAAACTTCGTTGTCAAATGATGAAGGTACAATGATTACAGAAGGGCTTAATATGGGTGATAAGGTTATTGTTGAAGGCTATAATCTGATTAAAGACGGAATAGCTGTTGAAGAAAGATAAATCCAGTATAAATAAAGTCAGGCATTCATAATTTATACTATTTATTTATTATTGGACAGGTACTGGTTTAGCTACCTGAGCTCTTCGAGGTTCTTGTTACTGGTTAATTTTAACAAGTTGTTAATATTGAGCATAAAACAACAAGTAACCAGTGACCAGCAACAAAAAGATTATATTCAGTAAATCTACCAATAAACAAACTCTAATTAATTAATTTTAGATAAAATAACAACCCGTGGAAAACGATAAAAAAAAGAAAATAAGCAGGGAGTTTAAATTAACAACCTTAGCACTAAAAAATAAAAATACTATTTTTTTGGTAACAATAGCCATAATTATTTTTGGTGTCATGTCCTATTCATCACTACCAAAAGAATTGTTTCCTGAAATCAATATCCCTACAGTTTTGGTACAGACTGTTTATCCGGGTAATCCCCCTACAGATATTGAAAACCTGCTAACAAAGGTGATTGAAAAAGAAATTAAAACCATTAAAGGAATTGATAATATTTCTTCAACATCAAGCCAGGATGCCTCTATAATAATCATAGAATTTAATTTTGATGTGAACATTAAAGATGCTCTGCAAGAAGTTAAAGATGCGGTAGATAAGGCAAAAAGTGATTTGCCGGACGATTTACCTTCAGATCCGGTTGTAAATGATATGGATTTGTCAGAAATGCCGGTAATTAATATAAACCTTTCCGGTGATTTCAGTTTAGAAGAGCTTAAAGATTATGCAGAATTTTTACAAGATGAAATTGAAACCGTATATGAAATATCCAAAGTTAACATTAAAGGCATAGAAGACAGGGAATTACAAATAAACGTTGATCCCCTGAAGCTGGATGCTTTTCATATGAGTTTCTCTGATATTGAAAATGCAATTAATGCTGAAAACTTGTCAATTTCGGGAGGGGAAATAAAAATGGGGAAAACCCGCCGTTCTATAAGGGCTGTTGGCGAATATAAGAGTATTGAAGAAATTGAAAACACTATTGTTAAACATGAAAAAGGGAATATAGTTTACTTGCGTGATATTGCAGAAGTAAAAGACACATATGCAGAGCCTCAAAGTTTTGCACGCCTGGATAAACAACCAGTTGTTTCACTACAGGTGATAAAAAAAGGAGGTGAAAACTTATTAAGTGCAGCGGATCAGATTTTTAAGATATTAGAAGATTCAAGAGAAGACGGTAACCTAAGTGAAGAGTTAATAATCACCATAACCAATGACCAGTCAAAATTAGTAAGATCCCAACTGGATAATTTATGGAATAGTATGATTATGGGGATTATTTTTGTAGTGATAGTCCTCTTTTTCTTTTTAGGATTACGTAATGCACTTTTTGTAGGCATTGCAATTCCTATGTCCATGCTTCTTTCATTTGCCATATTATCTGCCCTGGGTGCAACTATTAATATGATGGTCCTGTTTTCATTGATACTGGCATTAGGTATGCTTGTAGATAATGCCATTGTGGTGATTGAAAATATTTACAGGTTTCTTGATAAAGGTTACTCTGTTTTTGAATCGGCAAAATTGGCTGTGGGTGAAATTGCCATGGCTATTATTTCATCAACAGCAACAACATTGGCGGCATTTTTCCCTCTCCTTTTTTGGGATGATAAAATGGGTGAATTCATGAAATTTATGCCAATTACTTTAATAATTGTGTTAACATCATCATTAGTGGTTGCATTAATTATTGTCCCTGTTTTTACGGTAACTATTATAAAAGATGGTAGTAAGGAAACAAAACCAAAGAAAAAGAAAAATATTATAGTCGCCGGTTCTATAATTCTTTTTTCCATTTTACTATATTTCTCAAAATCTTTTGGTACAGCCAATTTATTAATGATGCTTAGCATTTTGATACTTTTAAACCTGTTTGTATTATTTGATTTATCAAAATGGTTCCAGGATGTTTTACTCGTAAAAATGGAAAATTGGTATTTATTAATAATCCGCTATACCCTACAAGGGAACAGACCAAAACTATTTCTTATCGGAACCATATTCCTTTTATTTGCCACTATAGCATTTATGGGCGCCAGAGATTTGGATGTGGTTTTTTTTCCAAAAACAGACCCCCAGTATATTAATATAATTGCTGAATTCCCTATAGGTACAGATGTTACAGTTACCGATTCAGTTATAAATAAAGTTGAGGATGATATTATCAGGATATTAAAACCTTATGAAGAAATTGTAGAATCAATGTTAACTACAGTCGGGAAAGGTGCAAAAAGGGAAAGGGAAATTGCCCTGGGTAATACACCAAACAAATCAATAACAACAGTAAACTTCATTGATTTTGAATATCGTGGCGATTTTTCTACTACCGAAATCTTAAAAACGGTATCTGATTCTCTTGATAATAAATATACCGGGGTTGAATTTTTTATTGAAGCTAATTTAATGGGGCCTCCTACTGGCTACCCTATTAACATTGAAGTAAGCGGTAAAGATATAAATCAACTAATTGCCATAACAGATAGTATGGAATTGATAATTAACCAGGCCGGAATTGAAGGAATTGAGGGATTTAAAATTGATATTGAAACCGGAAACCCAGAGCTTTTGGTAAATATTGACCGTGATAAGGCACGCAGGTTCGGGCTGTCAACTTTTAGTATTGCCATGGCACTTCGCACATCCCTTTTCGGGAAAGAATTATCTGATTATAAAGGTCGAGAAGATGATTACCCTATCCAATTACGTTTAGAAGAAAAATACAGGTATAACCTGGCATCACTACTTAATCAGAAAATAACTTTCAGGAACAACCAGGGAAAATTGATGCAAGTACCTATTTCTTCAGTTGCTGATATAAGTTATGGTACAAGTTTCGGTAATATTAAAAGAAAAGACTTAACCCGTGTAATTACCCTGTACTCAAATGTTAAAACAGGTTATAATGCAAATAGGATAAACGCACAAATTAAAAAGGCCTTTAAAAAGTATCATTTACAATTTGGTTACGAATATAATTTCACCGGGGAACAAAAAGAGCAGGCAAAAACTTCTAATTTTTTGATGGGGGCTTTGCTTGCAGCAATTGCTTTAATAATGATTATATTAGTTACTCAATTTAACTCATTCGTTAAACCGTTAATTATAATTGGTAGTGTTGTTTTTAGTACTATAGGTGTTTTTGGTGGTATTGCTACTTTTAATATGCCCGTGGTAATATTAATGACCGGTGTGGGTATCGTTTCACTAGCAGGGGTGGTTGTAAACAATGCAATTGTATTAATCGATTATATTGATTACCTGAAGACCAAACGTAAAAAAGCGCTTGGAATGGATCTGGATGATAATCTTCCTGTAGAAGAAGTTGTTGATTGTATTGTTGAAGCCGGTAAAACAAGGTTGCGCCCCGTTCTTTTAACAGCTATTACAACTATTCTTGGGTTATTACCTATGGCAATAGGGCTAAATATTAATTTTGTTACCATGTTTAAAGAATTTGAGCCTCATTTATTCTTTGGTGGTGATAATGCCGCTTTCTGGAGTGCTATGTCGTGGACAGTAATTTTTGGTTTGTCTTTTGCAACATTCTTAACATTGGTAATTGTTCCGGTTATGTATTTGCTAGGGAACAAATTAAAACTGAAAGCTGTAAAGCCAAAAGTAATTGCAGGATAATATTAAATAGTTGATTCCGTTTTAAAAAGCCTTTCAGTTTTATAACTGAGGGGCTTTTTTCTTTGAATAAATCCAATAAAAATTATTTCGTTTATCTTGACTTGCATCCGATTTTTTCGTAAATTACAGGTAATTACTTTTATAAAAATTAGCTTATGAAACGTTTTGACAAAAGCGGGATGTTAATCATTCCTAATCCGGAAGATACAAAAATTGAACAGGAAACAAAGGAGCTACTTGTTGTTAAAGAATGTTATTGCCCAAACGGACATAATTTAGTTAGTACGCGTGCAAGTTTTAACAATATCCCTGGAATTTTTCTAAAAATAATCAATTCAAAGAATAAAAGTGGTTTTATGGCAATAAGCCCCATTTTTGGACAAAAACAAAGAATATGCCTGGATATAGATCTTGTAAAAGGTGAAAAGATAAGAGCATTTTGCCCTCATTGCAATGCAGAACTTCCGATTTTTGCTGATTGTACCTCTTGCGATTCCGGAAACCTTTTGGCCCTCTTCCTTGATCAAACGGCAAGTTTTAAAAACTGCCTGGCCATATGCAACACTATTGGATGTAAAAATGCACAAATTATTACCAGTGAAAATATCCTTAAAGATATTAAATACCTGATTGCAAAATAGTGTTTATTCTTTTAAACAAAATTAAAAGGCTTTATTATGAATCAGAGAATCGGAAATATTTCAAACTATTTAGGAGCTTTAATTCTCTTAACTTTTGGGTTGATTTATCTTTTTAAGACAAGCTTTATGCCTTATCATAGTGAAGCAATCTCTATAAACTGGAACGAAGTAGAAAGTAGTTTGCAATTTTTATTATTGGCATTTATGAGGGCTGTTTCAGGTGGGTTTATTGCCACTTCGATAGTAATAATTATACTTCAGAAAAAATTTTCATCATCCAAGATTCCCTGGATACCATGGTTGATACTGGCAGCAGGTTTAATCATTACTTCTACTACTATTTATGCAACAATTATTGTTCGAATAAATTCACCAGGGAAACCGCCAACTACTCTGGCAATTGTTGGTATAGTTCTACTTGTAATTGGATATATTTTCAATCGCAGAACATTAAATGCTTTGCCTAAAAAATAAGCCCCACAAAAAATCGATTATTCAAACCGTTTAATCGTTCATATGGCTTTTCTTATTGTAACTACATATCTAAAAAATGAAAATATTTTGCACCTATAACATAGGTGTATAACGGTACTGATAACCTATTCCATTTTGAGTTAACAAATTTTAACTTAAATCTTACCAGAAATAGCACAGAAAACTCAATTACTTTCGTATTTTTGGATGTTTTTAATCCAAATTAAAAAAACTCATGCTAAAAAAGAAAAACCTGATTATTATCTCATCGGTAATTATTGTCATTGTTATTATTTTTGTTTTTTCAGGGAAAGAAGATCAGACTGATCAAATTGAGGCAACAGTAAAAAGAGGATCATTTGCGGTTACAGTAACATCAACTGGTGAATTAGAAGCTGAAAATTCTGAGAATATCCCAGGTCCAACAGGCCTACGAAAAATCAGGGTGTACAATGTAAAAATCACAGATCTTGTACCAGAGGGTACGGTTGTAGATTCAGGTGATTATGTAGCTACGCTTGATAGGACAGAAGCTACCAGTAAACTTAAAGATATTGAGGCTGAAGTGGAAGTGGGGGTATCAAATTTCACGAAAGTGCAACTAGATACCACCCTTGAGCTTAGGAAGTTGCGAGATGATTTGGTCAATAAGAAGTTTGAACTGGAAGAGAAAAAAATAAACCTTGAACAGTCACAATATGAACCACCGGCAACCATTAGGCAAGCTGAAATTTTGTTGGATAAAGTAAAAAGGGATTATGACCAATCACTAAAAAGTTATAAACTTAAAGTACGACAGGCCAGGGTGAAAATGAAAGAGGCTGAATTGAATCTTGCAAAAAGTACACGAAAAAGAGATGACATTTTAGAAATTATGGATCAGTTTATTGTAAAGGCACCCAAAAAAGGAATGGTCATTTACTTTAAGGAATGGAGTGGCAAAAAAAGGAAAGTAGGGTCAAATATTAATCCCTGGGAGAATATGGTTGCTACCCTGCCGGATTTAAGAACCATGGTTTCAAAAACATTTGTTAATGAAATAGATATCCGAAAGGTAAATAAAGACCAGGAAGTTCAGATTGAAGTGGATGCTTTTCCTGAAAAAAAATTCGCAGGAAAGGTTATTTCTGTTGCCAATGTTGGCGAACAATTGCCAAACAGCGATGCAAAAGTATTTGAAGTAAGTATTATTTTAAATGAGAGTGATACCATTCTCAGGCCATCAATGACAACGAGTAATACTATTGTAACGGGTTCTTTTAATGATGTGTTGTATATACCAATAGAAGCACTTTTAGTAACAGATAGTACAACATATGTTTTCAAAAAGGAAGGTCTTAGCCATACAAAACTCGCCATTGAAACAGGTATTGCTAATGAAAACGAAATCATTGTAACCAAAGGTTTAGAAGAAGGTGATATTATTTTGCTTAGTTTACCTGAAATTGAAGAGACCCCGGAAAAAGAGAGTTAAATCCTGAGTGAGAATTGCTAAAATTTTGCATTAAATTTTTATAAATACGATCTAAGATAACATATACCTTATGGATAGATATTTACATGATATAAGTATTGCCATAGAGTCTATATTGGCCAATAAATTAAAATCGATATTGACTGCTTTGGGTATTATATTTGGGGTTGCTGCCGTAATTAGTATGTTGGCAATTGGAAATGGTGCCCGCGAGGAAATCCTCAACCAAATTAAAATGGTAGGTGTAAACAATATTGTTATTACTTCCTTATTCGATGAAGATGAACAAAATCAAGATGATGGTGGTGATAAATTATTGCAAAAATACTCACCGGGTTTAACCTATGAAGATGCCAAAGCAATAAAATCAATAATCCCAACTGTTCATAAAGTATCACCTGAAATTTCAGAAAACACTTATGTTTTACAAAAAGGAAGACGGAAATCTGCCCGGTTGATGGGTGTAACACCTTTCTATTTTGATCTTTTTAGCTTTCAGTTAAGTAATGGGAAATATTTTAATGATTACCAGAATACTCATGGGAAAAAAGTATGCGTAATTACCAATGGTATAAAAAAGAAATTATTTAAAAATGCTGACCCCATAGGGGAAAGAATAAAATGCGGGAAAATATGGCTGGAGGTTATCGGGGTATTGGAAAAAAGATATTTTGCTCAAAATACAGATAAAAAAAATTTTTCCAGCTCAGAAGAGATAATTTATTTGCCGGTAAACACAATGTTGATGAGGTTTAAAAACCGATCATTGGTAACTGCAGCAAAACTTCGACAAAGAGGAGATGATGAAAATGAGTCAGTTAATCAAAAAGCGGTAAATTACCATCAATTAAATAAAATTGTAGTGCAGGTAAAAAACTCAGAACAATTAATGGCTACAACTAAGGTTTTACAGAGGATGTTGTTAAGGCGACATCAGGAAGTGGAAGATTTTGAGATAAATGTTCCGGAACTTCTTTTAAAACAAGAACAGAAAACTAAAGATCTTTTTAATGTTGTTTTAGGTGCCATAGCCGGGATTTCGCTTATAGTTGGTGGAATTGGCATAATGAATATAATGCTGGCTTCGGTAATGGAACGTATTAAAGAAATTGGTACAAGAATGGCAATAGGTGCACGACGCTCGGATATAGTGGTTCAGTTTCTGGCTGAATCTACTTTAATTAGTGTTATAGGTGGACTTATTGGTGTTTTGCTTGGTGTGATTGTTTCAATGGTTATTACCCAAATGTTTGATATTCTAACCATTGTATCACCTTTTTCTGTATTAATTGCCTTTGGTGTATCTGTATTTATCGGAATTCTTTTTGGCTATATGCCAGCCAAAAGGGCTTCAGAAAGAGACCCGATTGAATCATTAAGGTATGAATAAAAAAAAGGCTGAGGCGAAGAAGCTTATTAAAACCGATCAATTAATGCTACTTTAGCCTTAACCTTTTATAATAAGTTTACAAAAAAATTAAAATATGCTAATTTTAAAGGGAAAAAATCTTGTTCTAAAAATAATATTCTTACTATTAATATTTGTAAATCAGGGCTACCACAATGCCTTATCTCAAGAAAAAACACTTAATTTATCTC
>JBDLJL010000164.1:0-10788 GCA_039714415.1 Bacteroidota bacterium | reverse complement strand
ATTCCCGTACATCATTTAGTGATAAATAATGTGTTTTTGTTAATGTATCATTTTGCGCAATTACAGATAAAGCGCTGAATATTAATATTATTGTTGATAATATTTTCAATTTCATGTTATTAATTTAATATTAATGTTTTGTTTTATAATATTTACTCTTTTAATTTCTGGTTAAGAATTTTTAAACCATTTTCATTACAAATTCCATGAAGATGATAAATCAGCACCTCGTTGAAAACTTCAATTGAGGTTACTTCAGCAATTGAAAAAATACTATTGTCATAGTTATGTTCTATTCTGGAAACATAAATTTTAGCAATGATATCAGGGTTAATTTCTTTTCGGTATAGTCCTTCCTTAATTCCTGTTTTCAAATTATTTAAAACAGCCTCATAGGCTTTTTCCCTTTTAAGTTCTGTTATTTTTTTAAAAAGTGCAGGGTAATATTTTTTCAAATCAAAAAATAAGGCAGGGTTATGGTTTTTTAATCGCTCATTCATCATTTTACTTACCTCAAAAAGCTCTTCTATTGAGTTAAGTTTCATATCTTTAATGCTCTCATGCTTATTTCCCGCAATTTCCATCTCGCTTTGAATCACTTTTTCTACCAATTCATTTTTGTTTGCAACAAACTGGTACAAGGTTTTTTTTGAGATACCCAGTTCCCTGGCTACATCATCCATCGTCACACTTTTGATGGCATACTTTTCGTATAATTCAAATGTTTTTGATAAGATATCCTTAAATTCCATTCTGCAAAACTAAAAAAACTTTAAACACTACGGAAACTTTATTGGGTGAAATCGTTTCCGAAATATGTTAAATATTGTTAATCCACTTACTATCTAATATTTACTAACTTTTATTTATCGGTAAAATGACAAGCTGATATTTTAATAGTCCTTTAAGGATAGTTTGCAAATAATTCAAATTGTTAATTAACATGAAACCGATGATAAATACTCTTATGAAAAGCATTAACTTTGCAGAGGGAAATGGATTTTTAAATTAATTTATTCAAAAATGTTTTCAGGAATTGTAGAAGAAGCAGGAAAAGTAGTTGCTTTAAGAAAAGAGCAGGAAAACCTGCATATAACCATAGAATGTTCATTTGTTGATGAGCTAAAAATCGACCAAAGCGTGGCCCATAACGGGGTTTGTTTGACGGTAGTAGAACTTACTGATAAGACTTTCACAGTAACTGCCATTCAGGAAACCCTGATAAAGTCAAACTTGGGTTTACTTGAAGTAGGCAATAAGGTTAATCTGGAACGAAGTATGAAACCTGATAGTTTATTAGATGGTCATATTGTCCAGGGGCATGTAGACCAAACTGCGGTTTGTACTAAAGTTGAAGAAGCGGATGGAAGTTGGTACTATACCTTTAAGTACGACCCCAATTTAGGAAATATTACGGTTGAAAAAGGTTCTGTATCAGTTAACGGTGTTAGTTTGACTGTTGTTAATTCACAAGATGAGTCATTCCAGGTAGCAATCATACCCTTTACCTATGATATAACCAACTTTCATGAATTTAGGGAAGGGACTGTAGTTAACCTTGAATTTGATATTATCGGGAAGTATATCACCAAAATTGTGAAACAGCAGTTGGGGAATATTAAATAAAGGTGTTGTTTGTTTTTTGTAGAGACACACGGCCGTGTGTCTCTACGCCTTATTCGCATATATCTTATTCCTGTAAATATTCTATAATTTCACTAATATCCGGCCTTTTTTTATCACCATAATTTTGTTTTCTGTTATGAGTGTTTCTTGCAATGATAATTCAAATAATCCCCTTGATGAAATATTATCGCAGAATGACTCACTTCTGAGAAAGTTTGCTGACCAACCGGATAAATACGAACTACAGATAATTTATACCCAAATCAATAGGGACAATGCAAATGTTCCTGATTTTACTGATTTTAATTACCAATTAGATTCTTCCGTTTATTTTTATCCGGCAAGTACGGTTAAAATACCCGTTGCTTTTTTGGCTCTGGAAAAACTAAATGAAATTAAAAAGCAAGGCTTTCAAATTGATAAATTTACCCCTTTGAAAATTGATTCTGTTAGAGAGAGCCAAACCTCTGTAAAAAAGTATGTAACTAATGAATCGGGATATGCAAATATTGCACATTACATCAAAAAGATATTTCTGGTAAGTGATAATGATGCCTATAACCGATTGTTTGAGTTTCTCGGGCGTGATTTTATTAATGAAAAATTTAAAGAAAAAAGGATTACCCCGGGCAGGATAACCCATAGGTTGTCATCTTTTAATGTGGATAATAAATACAGTAACCCAATTATTTTTTCTGATGATTCCATTCTATATCAACAAGAAGAAATTATTTCACAAACTGAATATTTACCACTGAAACTTAAAAATACACTTAAAGGTAAAGGGTATATTAATAAAGATCATGAACTGGTAAATAAGCCAATGGATTTTAGCCAAAAAAACTATTTGCAGCTTTGGATAAATTCAAGAATTTTCCCGATAGATTGTCGCTATCCAATAAAGGGTTTGATATAAACTCATTAGCTGAAATAATAAATCAGGCAAAGAAAGAATACAAAAACCGGTTTATGGTTAAAATGGGCGAACACATCCACTCAATAACTACGCCGGAAATAGCCTGCCTTTATTCAGAAGGAAGGGTTGTATTGCTTTTTACCCAAGAAAAAAGGAAGTTTTTTGTTGATTTCAATATGGCTGAACTTGAAAATATACTCGACCCTAAAATATTTCACCGTGTAAACAGATCATTCATTGTAAATATTGAGGCAATAAAAGATGTTATTGTTTATTCAAAAACTCGTTTGAAAATTATCCTAAAGCAGGATTTTGATAAAGAAATAATTGTTAGTCGGGAAAAAATAAGAAGCTTTAAAGAATGGTTTAGCGGAAACTAAGGACATCTTCAGACCTCATGTTTTTTGGAATCCGCCAACTGGCAAATTGTAAGTACCAATATATAAATTTTAAAGAAATAGTAATCAAATACAGGTTATTCCTAAGTTTAATAAGCTTTTAAGATAAGCCCTGTTATTCAATTTGTTTTTACGAATACATTATATTCTACCTATTTTATAATATAACTCACTTGTTAAACATTAAAACTCTTAATTTTGCGTTCAGGACTTAATGCCAAACGGTACAACGCAGGAAATTAAAGATGAAGTTAAGCGTCGTGTTGAGATTCTTGGAAAAGGTGGCGGATATATTTTGGCTCCTGCACACAACATTCAGGATGACACATCTATAGAAAACATTACTGCGTTTTTTGAAGCAGTTTATAAATTATAGAAAAAACCGTATGCAGGATTTTTTTAAATATCTAACAATAAGCGAATTTGATGAGTCATGGGGCTTATACATAAATGTTGCCGGCAGCAAAAAAGTCTTGCCGCATTCACCCTACCCTAACCCGGCACATCCTAATGATTATTTTTTTTCATGGGTAAAAGGCAGGGTGCTAACAGAATATCAGATTAATTACATTACGGATGGTAGTGGCATTTTAGAGACACAAGCAGGTGTTTTCCCTGTACGGAAAGGATCCTTATTTATCATTAAACCAGGGTTATGGCATCGCTACAAGCCTAAAGTAGAGACAGGCTGGACAGAAAACTATATTGGGTTTAATGGAAATATTACCCATGCCATCTTTCAAAACAATTTACTTAGCTTAGAAAAACCAATCCTGGATATTGGAAATCGCGAAGAATTTATTGATAGCTATATTAAAATATTTGATATTGTTAAAACTGAAAACCCGGGTTATCAACAGGTTGCGGCTGGTATGATTATGAAGTTAATTGGTTACATTATTGCTTTTCAAAAGCAAAAAGGATATTCCGGCAATAGGATTGAAAAAATTATCAAACAAGCCTGTTTTACAATGCGTCAGAATGTTAGTACAAATGTTGATTTACATCAAATAGCAAGCGATTGTAATGTAGGCTATGCATATTTCAGGAAAATGTTCAAAAAATATGTGGGGATTTCACCCTTAAAATATCATACCGACTTAAGAGTTTTAAAAGCCAAAGAGCTATTGTTAAGCTCTGATAAACAAATTAAAAAAATTAGTGATGAATTAGGTTTTCATTCTGTTTACTATTTCAGTCGCTTGTTTAAAGCTAAAACAGGAAGTACACCCTCTGAATTTAAGGCTCAAAACAACACCTTTAAAGACAAATAGCTCTTTAAATTAACCGATTTACGCCTAATTAACATTTTATATATCAACCTTTAACAAATTACTACTATTTTAATGACCTCAAAACAACAAGGATCCATTTTGTGCAAATTATGTCTCATTTTGTGTATTGACAAGAAGAGAGAAACAAGCTAATTTTGAAAGGTTTTTTCAAATAAAACTTCTTTATATTATTTAAATAAATTCTGTTTACTAATTATGTGTCAGAAGCTTAAAAACAAAAAAATATGGGTTCAATAATTGGCATTTTTCTGCATTCCATTGGAGGATTTGCAGCTGGTAGTTTTTATATTCCTATGAATATTGTAAAAAAATGGTCATGGGAAAGTGCGTGGATGATCCTGGGCATTTCAGCCTGGATTCTCACACCAATAACCGTAGCCTGGATTACAGTACCGGATTTTATAGAAGTACTTTTTCAGGCAGATGCATCTGTAAGATTCTGGACTTACTTTTGGGGCGCCATGTGGGGTATCGGTGGGTTAACTTTCGGGTTAACCATGCGATATCTTGGAATTTCCCTCGGAATGACAGTTGCTCTTGGATTTTGTACTGCATTTGGAACATTAATACCACCTATCTATGATGGTACTTTCATGGATTTATTAACTACAACCGGAGGACAAGTAACCCTTTTGGGTGTAATCTTAAGTTTAGTAGGAATTGGGATTACCGGAAGGGCAGGCTATTTTAAAGAACAAGACCTTCCTAAAGAACAGCAGCAGGAAACCGTAAAAGAGTTTAACTTTAGCAAAGGTATGATTATCGCCGTAATTTCAGGTATATTAAGTGCAAGCTTTGCTTATGGACTTACTGCTGGCAAACCAATTGCAGAAATTGCATTATCGCACGGGGCACAAGATTTATTCCAAAACAACGCAGTTTTGGTTTGGGTACTTTGGGGCGGATTTACCACCAATATGGTTTATGTATTATACCAAATGTTCAAAAAGAAAAGCTATACAGATTTAAACGATAAAGCTGCACCTTTAGCAAAAAATTATATATGGGCTGCAATTGGCGGGACCACATGGTATATGCAATTCTTTTTTTACGGAATGGGAACCACTTTCCTTGGCGAAAAGTTCGAGTTTGCAAGCTGGTCGTTGCACATGGCTTCAATAATCTTTTTTAGCAACATGTGGGGTGTTTACTTTAAAGAATGGAAAGGCGTCACTAAAAAAACAAACAACACTCTTTATATCGGATTGGCTGTTATCATCATATCGTTTATTATAATTGGTATGGGCGGAAATATATAAAGGTAACCTTAATTTATTGAACATTAAATATTAAATCATGGCAAACAAAGAAATTATTAAACAAAGCTACGAACTAGCTAAAAAACAATATGCTGAATTAGGTATTGATACCGATAAGGTTATTAAAGATATACAAAAGTTCCAAATATCATTGCATTGCTGGCAGGCAGATGATGTAGGAGGCTTTGAAACACCAGATTCTGAACTGGCCGGTGGCGGCATACAGGTTACAGGGAACTATCCTGGTAAGGCCAGTAATATTGATGAACTGAAAAAAGATGTTGAAAAAGCCATGAGCCTGTTACCCGGCAAACAGCGTTTAAATCTTCATGCTATCTATGGAGATTTTGGCGGCGAGTTTGTTGACCGTGACCAAATTGAAGTTAAACACTTCCAATCGTGGATAGATTGGGCTAAAGGACATAAAATGGGTTTAGATTTTAACGCAACCTGTTTTTCACACCCAAAAGCAGAAAGTGGTTTTACTTTATCCAGTAAAGACGAAAAAGTACGCAAGTTCTGGGTTGAGCATGTAAAACGATGCCGTGCAATTGCTGCCGAAATGGGAAAACAACTAGGAACACCAGCCGTACACAATATCTGGATACCTGATGGATCAAAAGATATTCCTGTTGACAGATATGGTCATCGAAAACTACTAAAAAAATCTTTAGATGAAATTTTTGAAATAGAGTATCCGACAGAACATTTAAAAGATGCCGTAGAAAGCAAATTATTCGGTATTGGGGCTGAATCAATGACTGTTGGTTCACATGATTTTTATTTGTCATACGCCACCAAAAACAATAAATTAATTTGTATTGATAACGGGCATTTTCACCCAACTGAACAAGCGGGCGACAAAATTTCTTCGGTATTAGAGTTTGTACCTGAAATATTACTACATGTTACCCGTCCGGTACGTTGGGATAGCGACCACGTTGTTAACCTGAACGATGAAATATTACTTATTGCCCATGAAATTGTTCGGTGCAATGCTGCCGATAAAGTAAATATTGGTCTAGATTTCTTCGATGCCAGCATAAACCGAATTGGTGCTTATGTTACAGGTACCCGTGCTATGCAACAAGCTTTGTTAATAGCACTGCTAGAGCCAAACCAAAAACTGAAAGAATACGAAGAGCAAGGAAAAAACTTTGAAAGGATGGCTTTACTTGAAATACTTAAAACAAAACCATTTGGTGCTGTTTGGGATTACTATTGTATGAATGAAAATGTAGCTGTTAGCCAGGATTTTATTGTTGAAATACAAAAGTATGAAGCAGATGAATTAGTCAATAGGTAATTCTGGGATTTTTAAAAGTTATGCCAGCTTATTTTAGCCTAATGGCAGAGCCTTGGTCAAAAAGGGTAATATCATGGAAATCGCCCTGATGAAGGGCAAATTAAAAAACAAATACTATGTCACAATATTTATCATAATTAATAATAACCTGCCCTTTCAGGACGCCAAAAATACTTATTATCAAATTTCGGGCTGAATTAAATTGGGCTTTCAGCCCGAATTATGATAATTCTACTCAACTATCTAAAATGATCAATAAACACCATGACACAAAAAGCTGAGCTCATCCTTATTTTCGATATCGGTAAAACCAATAAAAAAGCTTTGCTTTTTGACGACAAAATGAAGCTTATTCATCAGGAAGAAACAAAGTTTGACGAAACAGTTGATGATGATGGTTATCCATGTGATGATTTTGACAAGATAGAGCAGTGGCTATCTGACAGAATTGAAAGTTTAGTTGGGTCAGGGAAATACAATATTTCTAAAATAAACTTCACCACTTATGGGGCAACACTCGTTTATCTTGATGAACTTGGTAAACGCTTAACCCCAGTCTATAATTATCTGAAGCCCCTGGACAACAATGTTGATGACCTGTTGTATGAAAAATGGGGCGGAAAAAATGAGTTTTTGCGTAAAACTGCTTCACCAGCATTAAAAATGTTAAATTCAGGTTTACAGATACTTAAATTAAAGCACGAGAAGCCTGAAATTTATAAAAAGATTAAACATATCTTGCATTTACCACAATACCTTTCTTTTTTGATGACAAAAAACATCGTATCAGAAGCTACTTCAATTGGTTGCCATACAGCTTTGTGGAACTTTGACAATATGAAATACCATGATTGGCTTAAAGATGAAGAAATTCATTTACCAGAACCTTCCGATATATCATCAACAAATAGAATAGAATTATTTAATTCACTGATAAATATTGGTATAGGAATCCACGATAGCTCAGCATCATTAGTGCCATATTTAAAAGCTTCTGATAAAAATTTCGTGCTGATTTCAACCGGAACATGGTGTGTAAACATGAACCCTTTTAATAATACACCATTAACAAAACACGAGCTTGAAAAAGATTGTTTAAATTACATGACCTATGATCAAAAACCGGTAAAATCGTCCCGGGTATTTTTAGGCCATATTCATGATGTAAATGTAAAGCAATTAACTGAACATTTTAACATCCCTAACGATTCCTACAAAACAGTGGAATTAGACAGAACACTTCTTCCTAACGTTTATCACGATAAGAAATCTGAAAAAGAATTTTTCAAATCGGGAATTCCCGATAATCATATTGACACATCTGTAAATTATAATAATTTCACTACCTTTGAACATGCATATCATCAATTAATAATTGATTTGGCTTTAATTATCTCAGAATCAATCAATTTAATAATATCAGGTAAGGATAAAATTGAAAATTTATACATTACCGGAGGTTTTGCCCGAAATAAAATTTTCACTACAATGATAGCAATTGTTTTTCGCGATAAATCAGTTTATATCTCTGAAATTGACAATGCAACATCATTAGGGGCAGCCTTGGTATTAAATAAAAATGCAAATAATAATATTAATCTTGGCTTAAGCCAGGTAAAAACTATATTATGAGAGCAGATACTAATTTAATGCACCCTGCAAATCAAATTGTTGACACTATAAGTCGTATATATAAGGCAGGACTAACCACTACATCCGGTGGTAACATTTCAATTAAAGATGATGAAGGGAATATATGGGTTACTCCATCGGCGGTGGATAAAGGCTCCTTAACAACTAAAGATATTATTTGTGTAAAAGCTGATGGTACTATATCGGGCAAACACAAACCATCGTCAGAATTCCCTTTTCACAAAGCCATTTATGATATCCGCCCGGATATAAAATCGATAATTCATGCACATCCTCCGGCATTAGTATCATTTAGTATCGTCAGGCAAATCCCTAACACGAATATAATCCCACAGGCTAAAAATATTTGTGGTAAAATCGGCTATGCTAAATACGCTTTACCGGGTAGTAACCTTTTGGGCGAAAATATTGCAAAAGAATTCAAAAAAGGTGTTATGGCAGTTATTATGGAAAACCATGGTACGGTATTAGGCGGTTCCGACTTGCAGGATGCATATGTCCGGTTTGAAGCTTTGGAATTCTCAGCAAGGACTATAATAGGTGCAAAAACAATCGGAAAACCTGTTTATTTGTCAGATGAACAAATTGAAATATTTGAGTCAAAAATATCCGGTGATTTGCCTGAACAGTCTAGTGTAAGCTACCCTTCGGATGAGTTGAAAATCAGGAAAAGAATAAGTGATATTGTTAAAAGGGCTTATAACCAGGGTATGATGATAAGTTCATACGGAACAGTTTCTGCACGCTGGCGCGATAACGATTTTTTAATAACCCCACGTAATGTGCCTAGATATAACATTCAAATTGATGATATTGTACAAATTAAAAATGGGGAAAAGGAACCCGGTAAAATGCCAAGCAGGGCTGTTAAATTACATAAAGCCATTTACGAGGCCAATCCGGAAGTAAATTCAATAATACTTACCCAGGCGCCAAATGTAATGGCTTTTGGTGTATCGCAAGAAAAATTCGATGTGCGCACCATACCCGAAAGCTGGATATTTTTGCAAGATGTATTAGTTATTCCCTTTGGCGAACAATTCAACAATGATTTTGCCAAAAAATTTACAAAAAAAACACCGGCAGTTATCGTGCAAAACGATTCTATAATCGTAACTGGAGACAAATTACTTCAAACTTTTGACAGGCTGGAAGTGGCTGAATTTAGTGCGAAATCGCTAATTATGGGTAATCCGTTAGGTAAATTGGTACCTATTAACACTAATCAAATAGAAGATTTAAGAAAGGAATTCTTACAATAATTAAAAATAAAAAAATGAAGGTAGGCCTTTTTATACCTTGCTATATAGACCAGTTTTTCCCCCAGGCAGGAATTGCTGCATTTGAATTATTGAAAAAGCTGGGATGTGATGTTGATTACCCTACAGGACAAACCTGTTGTGGGCAACCAATGGCTAACTCAGGCAACGAACAGGATGCAAAAAATACATACAGGCATTTTGTACGCACATTTAGCCATTACGATTATATTGTGGGACCATCAGGCAGTTGTACAAACCATGTAAGGAAGCATTATGATGTTATTGAACAAACCCCTGAAGTGATCCATGTAAGGAAAAACACGCTTGATTTCCCGGAATTTCTTGTTGATATTTTAAGAGTAAAATCCCTTGATGCATATTTCCCTCATAAAGTAGGTTTGCATCAAAGCTGCCATGGGCACAGGGGGCTTAAGCTGGCCAAATCATCTGAACTTGTAGGGAAAGATTATTCAAAAATCAGGGAGCTTCTTGGTATGGTTAAAGGTATTGAATTGATAAACCTTGACCGAAATGATGAATGTTGTGGATTTGGCGGGACATTTTCTGTTAAACAACCTGAAATTTCAATAAAAATGGGTACAGACCGAATTGATGACCATCTTAGGAACGGAGCAGAAATAATTACCGGAGGAGATATGAGTTGTTTAATGCACATGCAGGGAATTTCAATGCGCAGGAAAGATAATGTAAAATACATGCACCTGGTTGAAATATTAAATGCAATATAAAAAATGAACCACGCAAAAAAAGCCTCGCAATTTATTGCGAATGAAGAACGAACCAACTGGCACGACAAAGCCTTGTGGTTGGTCCGCACTAAAAGGGATACAGCGGCAAACGGGGTTCCTGAATGGGAACAGCTTAGGGAATTGGCCTCGCGAATTAAAAGCCATACTTTGTCCAAACTTGACGATTACCTTGTCCGGTTTGAAAAAAATGCATTAAAAAACGGTGTACAGGTACATTGGGCAGCTAATGATAAAGAGCACAATCAGATTGTCTTGGAAATTTTAAAATCAGTAAATGCAAAAAAGTTAGTCAAAAGCAAATCA
>JBDLJL010000163.1:0-10902 GCA_039714415.1 Bacteroidota bacterium | reverse complement strand
ATTGTTCAATCACCTGTAAATGATATATTTCATTTAGATGAATATGAAAACGAAATTAAATACATACACCAACTACAAAACTTATATTTTGCATTAACTAATGAAGAATTGAAAATAATTCCGACAAATGAGAAATAATTTATACCTTTACAATGAATTTGGTTTTTTCATTATATATATTTAAAGTTGATTAATTTTGGAGAGTGGTAGATTATTTCTGCCACTCTTTTAATTGCTTCCATAGTTCAGTTGGTAGAACGCCTGATTTGTAATCAGATGGTCATAGGTTCGAGTCCTATTGGAAGCTCAAATACATTAATTTTGATTTCAAAACAAGAATTAGCAAAAATATCAAAACTTCAAAAAAAACTTAAAATTCTCGAACTCAAAGAGGGTTTAACTAAGTTTAACGAAAAAACCAATCCTAATTATAAGTTTCTGTACAATGCTATCAAAGACCAGGAGTACGAAGAATACATTGATGAATATGGCGAAAAAGCGTTTAGAGTAATAAAGGGTTTTCGTGGAGTTATTTTAGAGGGCAGTTCAAGATCCGGAAAATCATGGTCGGGTATTGATATAATTATTTGGTTATGTTTATATGTAGAAACTAATTGCGAAATTATTATCGTAAGAAAAACTTACAATGAGTTTAAAACTACATTATACAATGATTTTAAAAGAAGATTAGATGATTTCGGATTAGACAACCCTTTTCATCGTTCTAAAGAAGTACCAAGTTTCAGAATAGGTAAAAATACTATTTTCTTTGCAGGAACGGATCAGGGTGGTAAGTTTGAGGGTGCAGGTTCAGATTATTTATTTTTCAATGAAATGATGCACATTGATAGAAAAGTTTATGATGATTTAGAACAAAGATGTCGTAAATTCTTTTGGGGAGATTATAATCCAAGTTTTACAGAGCATTATGTGTTTGACAATGTAATTCCACGTTATGATGTCGGATTTTTGCGAACAACATTTAAAGATAATCCTTATATAAGTCCACAAGAATTAGTTAAAATACGAGGTTATGAACCCTGGTTGCCAAATTCATACGAAATAAAAAATAGTGTATTGTTTTATAATGGAGAATTATTAACTGATAGTAACCAACCACCTGAACACCCTATAAATGTAGAGCAAGGAACGGCAGATGAATTTAGGTGGAAGTGTTATGGATTAGGACTAAGGGGTGCGATGACAGGATTGATTTACACAAATATTGAATATATTGATAAGTTTCCTAATATAGCACATAGTTTTTCTCTTGACTTTGGTTTTACTGTGGACGCCAGTGCTTTAGTAAAATATGCAGAAGATGAAAGAAATATATATGCTGAATTATTATTATATGCACCTACTGAAACACCACAAGCATTAGATTTGGTTTTTAAAGCAGTTGGAGTGGAAAGAGATAAACCTATTGCTTGTGATTCATCCGATAGATTTACTTCACAACATAGAGGAACGGTAGAAATGGTAAGAGAATTAAGGGAAATGGATTGGGAAGTATTTAAGATTTCTAAAAAAAGAGGTAATATGTATTGGATAAATTCTATTAGGTCAAAAAAAGTACATATTGTAAAAAATCATCTTTACCACCATGCGAAAAAAGAGGCTGAAAATTATCGTTTTAAAGAGATAAATGGTATATCAATTAATCAGCCGGAAGATAAATGGAATCATTTTTGGGACAGCCTAAAATATGGGCATATTTCACATAATACTAACAAACCAATCGAGGTGGATTGGGATTAATTTATTTAAGCAGTAATTTTATATTATAACTAAAATTTATTAAAATTTATCCATAATAAAATTTATTTATTACATTTGTAGTATATTTTATGTGCATAAATGGAAAATATAGTTGATTTTATCAAAAATAAAAGAGGTGGTGAATCTTTATCTCTTGCATCGAAACAGCAAAATCAAATAAGTTATTTTACGCAATCATCTATTCAAAAAGAAATTAATATTGAATATCTTAAACAATGGGCAAATCGTAAGTATTTGTCAGATGATTACTTTCTTAATTGGGTTAAAGCTGTTTTTAAGACCGATAATTTCCTTACTTTCTTTAAATATTTTAGACAACCTTTAGCATCAGCACGTTTAGTTAATTCTAAAATTAAAGATCCGTTATCAAGGGTATTCTTTGCCGAAGATTCATATTTCAAATACGAAATTAATGGTAAAGATGTTATTGAACCCGATGAATTAAAAACAGATGCTTTCAATGATAAAATATTCAAAACATTACTTTTCAATCATAATGATATTTTAATACATGACCTAAATGGAGTAAACAAACCATTCAGGGAAATGATTTCGATACATAATGTAAAAGCAATAGAAAGTAAAGATAGTGTTATTACTCGTATAGGATATTCTGCTGTTGTAATGATTGATGGAGAAAAAAAGAAAGGATATATTTATATGGATGCCGAAAGGTATGTTTTTGTTGATAAAGATTTTGAAGAATTATTAAATATCCCACACGATTTAGGTGTTTGTCCTGCTGATTATGTAGCGAAAGACGCTTTTTCAGATGATGATGTTGTACGTAAATCAATATTTTCTTATGCAGTTGAAGAATTTGAGGAATATGTTTTCTTAAAGACACTTCAAAGAATGACAGAACCAAATGGTGCTATTCCGATTGTTACTCAATTAGATGTAAAAACTAAGAAAAAAGAGGGTGTTGATACAGCAAATAACGATCCTATGTCATCTATTGGTGGCCAACAATCAGATGTAAAGAGTGAAGCTATCGGCACAGGCAATGATAGTCCATTACAAGCAGGTTCTCGTATAAAAGTGCCTATGATACGTAAAGAAGATAATTCTTTAGACATGGATGCGGTTACTAATTTCTTGCGATTTTTCTATGTACCTATTGAGGCTTTAAATTATCTGAATAAACGTATTGAAGAAATAGAAAAAGATATTATTATTACTCTTTTGGGCGATTATTCAGAAGAAAATGAGGCTTCTAAAAATGAAATGCAAGTAAGTAAGTCATATCAAAATAAACAAGATAAATTACGAAGTTTAGCCTTGCAAATGACAAGGATAAGAAATTTATCAGATTATAAGATGTTAGGTTTACAGCATGGTAAAGATTCTGTTATAGTTGATGGATTTTATGGTTCGGATTTCTTTATAGAAACGACAACCGACCTTTATAAATTATATCAAAACTCGCCAAATGCTATTGAGAGAAGAAATATTTTAATGCGACTTGCCCAAAACAGAAATAAATTCAATCCAAACAAAGCCGACAGAGAAAAAATAATGTACAATCTAATGCCTTATGCAAGTGATATTGATTTTGATAAAGCAATAGACAGAGGTTTAGATGATGTTACTTTCCATTATCAAACAAGATTTAATTATTGGATAAGTTTATTTGAGGCTTCTTATGGAGATATTTTATTTTTTTGGAAACTATTGGGCGGTTCAGAAAGTGAAAATTTGAGTGCAATTAACAATTTAATTATAAATAACATAAAAGATTATGTCAAACAAAGCGGTAGTACACCTACGAGTGTACAGGAATAACGGTAGGGATAACCAAATCAGCTACAATGCTGATGGTAGCGTCCAAAACGAAAACATTTTAGTAAAACTAACCTACAACACTTTAGAGTGGACAAATTATTTAAAACATTTGTTGGTCAATGGTTTTGTTAAAGTGAAAGTTGAAAAAGTAATCGGTGAAGCCGATGTAAAAGCAATCGAAAAAGAAGTCGAAAAAGCTATGCACCCGAAAGTTGAGGTTGTTTTAAGTCCTGAACAAAAGAAAATTGCAGATTTAGAGGCTAAACTTGATTCTTTAATGGGTAAATCGGATAAATCAGAAAAAAAAGTTACTGTATTTGAAGTAGAGGAAAATCCAATTGAAGATATTGAAGTAGATGCTGAAAAAGTTGAAACGATTGAGGAAATTAGAAAACAATACAAAGAAAAACTTGGAAAACGTGCTTTTCCTGGATGGTCAATTGAAGAATTAAAAGAAAAAATGAATAAATAACATAAAAGATTATGGAATTTACAAAAGAATTTATTGAAGAACACAAATTAGACGAGAATCAAGTAAAAGGAATTACTGATTTCGCCAACGATCAAGTGGCAACACTTAAAAAAGATTGGGATTCAAAAGCAAATAGTGATGCTGAAAAAATCCTACAAGGCGCAATTACTTACACACAAAGTCAAACAGGGTTCAATCTTGAAAGACAACAAGGTGAAAAAGCAGGAGATTATTTTAATAGATTTTCTGATAGTTATTTGAGTGGTCAAAAAGCAGATTTAGACAAAGCGAAATCCGACTACGAAGAAAAAATGAAAGGAGTTAAAGGTAATGAAACTTTATCTGCCGAATATGAAAAATTAAAAGTCGATAACGATAATTTGCTGAAAAAATATGCGAATTATGATGAATTAAAAGAAAAAGCCGAAAAAGCAGAAGCCTACGGTACTGAATTGTCAGGATTGAAATTGGAAGTTGCTTTTAACGGTGTGAAACCAAACTTTCCTGAAACCGTAAACAAATATGAAGCTGCGGCATTATGGAATGAATTTAAAAACGAGGTGCTTTCTAAAAACACTATTGAAATAGTAGATAACGTTCCAATGGCAGTTGATAAAGAAAATAAACATAAGATTGTAAAACTTTCTGATTTATTAACTAAAAACGAGCCAATAACAAAACTATTAGAGGGCAGAAAGCAAGATGGTACAGGTGCTAAACAAATAAATCTAACCGATATTGAGGGTGTACCATTTAAAGTTCCGGATAAAGCTGATGCAGCAACTCGTTCAAAACTAATAAAAGAACATTTAACTAAAATAGGAATTAGTAATACTGATCCTAAATTTGCAGATGAATTTGCAAAGTTAAATAAAGCAATACAGACTGGAAAGACACAGACTGCATAAAGAAAACGCAAAAAGACTTGTATATTATTAATTATTAAAACTTAAAAAATGGCACATTTAGATGCAACCGACTGGAATGATATTCAAGTCAGCGAAGCAAAAAACGATAAGCGGTTTTCAGAACTCGGTATCGTTGATGCAGTAAAAGACTCTACTCCTGCTGTGGATTTTATTCCACCAAGTGCGATAGAGCAACTTCGTTCTACATCTTCTTTGAGAAACATCCAAATACCTGTTTTAAAAGACCAAACTGTTTCAGTAGTACAAACGCCTGGATTTGAATTTATCCCAAGCAACTTACCTGAATCAGATAAATATGCTTTTACTGCGGTTGATGTTTTTTCAGGATTTAGACATTATCCTGCCCAATTTGATAACAATCAAATGGATTCAGAGTGGACTAAGAGGGAAGTGATGAAAAACGTAGCGTATGCTATGGGTAATACGGTTGAAAGTATTTTAGCTTCAACTTTGGAAACTCGTAAAACTCAATTATTGAGTTATACTACACAAGTTTCACAAGGTGATGGTACTTTTACTTTTGATGCAGGTACAGATACACTTAAAGTAAGTAAGGCAGCTCAAAAAGAAACAATGTTCTATAACTTAGAACAATTGATGGCAGCCAATGAACTTAGTGGAATGTACAGAATTATGACCAATAGAGCAGGTTTATCAGTTCAACGTTCAGAGGCAGCAAAATACGCAGCCAATAACACAAAGAACTTACAGGCTTTAGGTTTCTTACCATCAGATAGAATTTATGAATCAGGCAATATTGCAGCAGGTTCAGATATTTTTAACGGATGGTTTTTAAGAGATGGCTCAATAGGAATTATTGAAAACTTCCCTTACGACTTTAGAAATGAAACTATCGTTGCAGGAAAAAAATGGAGTGTTTCAGATATGGAAATTCCTTATGCAAGAATGAGAGCAAACATTTATACAAATAATGAGGCTACGGAAGCAACAGCATTAGTTGGTGCAGGAACGGACAGTAATATGATTATGACACATTTTGCGGAAATGGCAATTTGGTTACGATTCTATATTGTTTACAGATACAATTCAGACTTGGCAACAAGAACGAATGACATCGTGAAGATTCAAGGTTTAACTTCTTAATTTTAAGATATGTATTATATAACTTTAGCAGATGGTACAAGAGTGTTGTCAGACAGCGCAGGTATCGTAGATAACGCAGAAGTGGTTACAGCAAATAAAACACTTCGTGTTGAAGATTCAGGAAAAACTTTTTTAATAGCGACAGATGCATTGGTAATTACATTGCCATCAACTGTAAAAGGATTGGAATATACTTTCATTAATAGTGGGGCGGCAGCTAATAATATTATTACTGTTTCACCTGCTGCTGCTGATGGTATTGCAGGTACGGTTACTTTAGCCGCAACAGTTGTTGTTTTAGATGGAACTATTGATAAAGATGTTATTAACACAAAAACAACAAGTATTACAGGTGATAATATGACTATTGTTGGTACAGGCGTTGCCGGTACAGCAGCATGGTTGAAAAAATCATCAGATGGTATTTGGGCAAGAGAAGCATAAATTATGGTTTTAGGAATAGCAGAAGATTTTACAAGCGATGTTTTACTTGACACTCAATTAAAATCGAGTACAAGTGGACTGTATTTGAATAGTGGGGTACACCCATCTATTACTATTGATAATCTTTTAAATTTCCTACCAATAATTAATGTAACTACTAAAGCGTGGGATTCTACCAAAACTTATGGGGAGTACGTTAGAGATAAAGCCGATTTAGTAACTTATAACAATAAGTTATATCAAAGTATTAAATCGGCTAATCTTAATCAAAATCCGACAACTGAAACAGCCTATTGGTTAGAAACTAATCTTTCATCATTAAGATTAAAAAACTTAATTCAACAAGTTAAAGATAAAGTTTATTCAGACTTAAATTTAACTGTAAGATTAATTAATAATCAAGCATTATATGAAATTGGCGACAAAGTTAAGGCTTTGCCAAATGATTATGCTGCATGGGTGTTTGAGCCAAAGGGAAGCGATTATACTTCTTTTAGAATAAATCAAATATCATTTCAAAAAGAATCTACTACACCTGTTAATTTATACGTTATAAATCAAGGTGTACTCATAGATACTTTAACCATAACTCCATCAAACGGTATATTTGAATTTAAGGATTTAGAATATACTTTTTCAGGGAAAGGGAAATGGATATTTGCTATTGATTCAACAGATGTTTTGGTAAGTGGTAAATCAATTGATTCATTGAAATATGATGGATTTGTGGTTTATACAGCAACAGGAATTGGTGCAACACCCGAATCTGCCGATTATTCTTATGGTACAATGGGCAACGGTTTAGGTTTCAATATTACAACTTATTTAGATTCTTCATTATATATTTCAAATAATGTTAATGAATTTTCTAACTTCATAAGGGCGACCTTTGAATATGTAGTATTTCAAATGTTTTTGCATAATCCAAACAATATGAGTAATCTTAATGTTTTGATTCAAATGGAAAAAGATATAGTATTACAAGAGTTGAAAAATATTCAAGCCAATACAGTTGCAAAGCGTTATGAGGATGAAAAGCGAAAAGCGATAAAGCAGTTGCAAAAAACTTTTGATACCCAATTAGATGATAACGAATATGAAATAGAAATAACAACAGTATGAACAACCTATTAACTTCGGCTTATGGAATTGATGTAGCGATAAATGATGTACAAAAAGAATTGTACAATTCGCTTGTAGGTCGTTGGAATGGTGATATTGAGGGTTATGGACGTATTCATAAAAACAAAAAGTCGGGAGATAATTATTTGCCCGAACATTATTTAGGTAAAGGTCAATATAAAGAGGTTTATTATGATAATAAACTTGGTGGGGATTTTTTCTTTATAGTCGGAGATGAAGATTCGACAGAAGATCAAATGGTATTTACTTCTAAAGTAAAATGTGTTTTTATGGTTAATTTGGATAATATTTATTCAGATAAAGAACGTTCAGATGTAAAAGCTCAAAAGGATGCGCTTGAAATTTTACGCAAATATGATTATTTTGGTTATGTAGTTACAGGAATTACAAAAACCGTTAAAAGCATATTTACAGGTTTCGACACATCAAAAATAGGTTTTACAGATATACAACCTGCACATTGTTTTTCTATTAATATTGACTTATCTTATTACTTAACCGATAAATGTGAATAACATGAAAGCAAAAAAAGAAAAACCTGTAAAGTTAAAAAAGACAAATTTTACCCTATTAAAAAATGTTCGCATTGGTGAAAAGGATTTTAAGAAAGGTGAAAAAGTTGCTTTAACTGAAAAAGGTAGAAAATCATTTAAAAAATTAAATTACATATAAAATGGCAACATTAGGAAGTATATTAAACCTATTAGAATGTGGTTCATCCGCAGTTTTAGGTACAGGTACTAAAGGTTGTAAGCCTTTCTTTAAAAAGGCAACAGCTATTTGGTTTACGCCACAAGGTTTTAAATTTGATTCAACACAAGAATTTGATGAAACATACATACAACTCTTACAGGCGCAAGGAAACTTAATTGTCCTTAAAGGTATTCGTACCTTTACAGACAATACACCCGATGATACTGTCGAAGAATTAGAAGATGGTACTAAACAATTGGCGAAATTAGGTCTTTATGAATTTGCTTTGCAATTCATTAATGGACTTTATTTCAACGCAGCATTACACTCATTGAGTTCATTTGCCAACTACGATGCAACATTCGTGGACAGAGAGGGAAATTTACTTGGAACGACTGCTATTGATGGTTCTTTAAAAGGATTTTCAGTAGGTATGTTACAAGCAACTAAACTTACTTGGGCAACTGATACAACAGCACAGCGTGAGGGTATTATGATGCAATTGACCGAAAGAGCAGAAATTGATTCTGATTTTTACTTCATCCAAAGAGAACAATTTGATTTTAATCCAAATTTAGTTGATGGAATTAATGAAGTAACATTAGCTTATGATTCCGTTCCTGCCAATGCAGCTACTACAATTACTGTTAAAGCAACAATGAAACAAGATGGTAGTGTATTTACAGGTGTTTTATACACCGATTTCTTACATACTATTGATGGTGTTGAAAGTGCTATTACAGCAGGTGATGATACAGCAACAGCAGGTACTTTTGTATTTACTGTTCCTGCATTAGCGACAAATGAAGTATCGGCAATTGAACTTTATGACAATTCTAATAACAGGGATGTTATTGCGCTTGATTCGGTTTTATATAAATCGAAACTCGCTTCGGCAACCGTAGTATAGAATAAATTTCATGCTAAATATCTTAAAAAGCATCTCGTTTGGGATGCTTTTTGTACTTTTATACCATGAGTTTGATACAGCCTTACATAGATTCACTTGAACAATTAAAAGCTGATATTCCTAAAATAGCAGAAAATATTGTTAAGCAAAATGCAGATGAAATAATCAGAATTATTCAAAGAAAACAACTTGGAATCGGATTGAACTCATTTGGTAATCCTTTAAGTTGGGAAAAAGGCACAGGGTTTTATTCTCCATATACACAAGATTATGCTGATAGGGATAACATAATAACTCCTAAACCCGCAGGTCAGCCATATAATTTTTCATGGTCACAAGATACATTCCGGACAATGGTTTTAGAAGTAAGGCAAGAGGGTGCTTTTGAAATCTTCACTAAAGATGGTAAACAAAACTTACTTGAAAGTATTTACGGTGAAATTTTCGATTTAACACCCGAACATAATGAATACGTAAACCAAGTGATAATCTTACCTTCACTTTACCGTTATTTATTAGATAATCTATTTAAAATATAATTCGTATATTTACACTTCATATCGTTTAAGCCGCTAACTTTCACCCTTTTTTTGTTGGCGGTTTTTTTATTCAAAAATATTTTATAACTTTGTCGTAGGGAAATCCGATTTTCAGGCAGTTACGACAGCTCTACACAGAAAATACATATAACACTCCTTGTTATATCATCCCAAAACCATAAAAACTTTTTCAAATGATAAGATTACACACATCTTGCAGTACACTTTCGATTTACGCTTTCGATAAGATAAGTGATAAAAGTGATTTAAGATATTTAGTCATTGGGTGGAATGAGTTTGATAAAGTGAATATCGACCAAGAAAAAGCAAACGAAATTTGGCAGGATATATTTAATGAATACATTGAATTAAGCGATGATAATAAAATTGCGATGTATTATGCTACATTAATGGAAGTTAGCCAATTAAAAGCAAGAAAATATACTGTAAATAAATTATTAGACAGATTAGTTAATATTACAGATAAAGAAATGATTGATGCTTATATTTTTGAATTAAATAAATGGAAATTCAGAATTAATAAAGATAAACCTTTAAAAGATGAAATGGTTAGAATGTATGCTCAACTTCGGGCAACTAATAATAAGATTAACCTAAAAGAAGATGAATTAAAAAACTATAAACAAGAGGGCGAAAGTTTATCTTTAACAGAGCAAGTTGTTAAATTAGAAAATGCAACAGGTAGGGCATTGATAGATCCTAAAACCACAAGTGTTGAAAAATGGATAATGATTATAAAAAATGCTAAGGTAAAAAATAAAGCAGCGTAAAATGGCAAATGATTATAAAATAGCGATAGAGGAAGTAAAAGTACAAATAACGGAAATTACGGAAGCTGTTAGAGTATTAGATAAAGCAACTTTACATTTATCTGAAAGCATTAGAAAAACTGCAAATGAAGCTAAAACTCCTGCTGATGTTAGTTCTCAATTAAAAAAACAAGAAGATTTAATTTCAAAGTTAAATACTAAAATTGATAAACAAGCAAGTGCTATTAAAAAACTTAATGGTGCGAAAAAAACTCAAAGAAAATTACTTACAGAAGAAGTAAAACTACAAAGAAAGTTAGACCGTTCAATA
>JBDLJL010000162.1:0-10955 GCA_039714415.1 Bacteroidota bacterium | reverse complement strand
TGTGGCATTTTTTATTTATTGATGGCTGAACAATTTTCAATTCGATCACTTGGGAATGTAAAAATATTACTTATTTGGAACGAAGAAAATTATACAAAAATTAACTACAATTAAAAAATGAGTGTATGAAAAATAAAACTTTTAATCTGAATTTCTTTATTCTTATAATAACAATATTTGGTTCTTCACTTTATGGCAAAAGTCAGGAAAGAAAAGTTATGGAACTAAATGATGGCTGGCAGTTTACCCTTGTTGACAAGGATATTGATTATGTCTCCCTTAATGAAAAATCATGGAAATCTGTATCTATACCTCATACCTGGAATAATAAAGATATACAGTCAGGCAAAAAAGTTCATTATGGAACTGCCTGGTACAAAAGAAAAATAGCACTTGAAAAATATGATGCCGACAAACAGTATTTCCTTCGATTTAATGGTGTGGGTCAATATGCTGAAGTGTATATCAATAATCAGTATGTAGGTCAACATCTGGGTAGCTATTCTGCCTTTGTTTTTAACATTACTGATTTCCTTAAGGATACGGTGAATACTATTTTAGTGAAAGTAAACAATGAGCTAAATGAGTCTTATCCCAAAGATAATTTCCTTTTTGGTATTTACGGAGGCATATACAGAAATGTGTCATTAACAATTACCAAAAATATTCATTTTGCACTTACCGACAATGCCTCTTCGGGAGTCTATGTCCATCAAGAAAATGTAAATACTAAAAAAGCTACCTTAAAAATTGTAAGCCTTTTAAAAAATGAAAGTTCGGAAATAAAACGAGTTAAAATCAGGAATAAACTTATATCGGCCAATTCAAAAATTGTTTCTGAAAATATTGTTGAAAAATTACTGTACCCGGGCGGATTAGTTCCAGTTACTTCTTATATTAAAGTTAAAAACCCTCATCTATGGAATGCTAAAAAAGATCCTTATCTATACAGCTTAGAAACTGAATTATTGCAGGATGGCAAAGTCTCTGATAAAATTAACCAAGCAATTGGAATACGATATTACTCTATAGATCCTGAAAAGGGTTTTATCCTTAATGGTGAGCCCTATAAACTGTATGGTGTATGCAGGCACCAAGAATGGAAAGACATGGGAAATGCTTTACTTCCCACACACCATAAACAAGATATGGATTTAATAAATGAATTAGGTGCAACTTCAATCCGCTTAGCTCATTATCAACAGGATGACTATATGTATTCATTAGCAGATTCAATGGGTTTTTTAATTTGGGCTGAAATTCCGTTTGTGAATGGATATATAAAAAATGCTGACAACAATGCTAAACAGCAGCTAACAGAACTGATTAAACAAAATTTTAATCACCCGTCAATTTTTGTTTGGGGTGTTCATAATGAAGTTATAAAAGGAAAAACTGTTCAGGAACCAGTAAATCTTACAAGAGAGTTACACAATTTGGCGAAAACCCTTGATCCGGACAGGTATACCGTTGCGGTTAGTAATATTTGGTGGGTATACGACCATAAAGCACATGAGAACACTGATTTGCAAGGATTTAATCAATATACAGGTTGGTATGGTGGAAGGCCAAAAGGGCTGGGTAATTGGATAAAAAATTATCACTCTTCAAAACCGGATGTACGTATTTCAATTTCTGAATACGGAGCAGGCGGTAATATTGCACATCAGACCAACGACTTATCAGTTACACCTGATCCTGTAGGACAATTTTTTCCTGAAACCTATCAAACGTATTATCATGAGGTAACTTATTCTGCAATTGAAAAATATCCTTCTATTTGGTCTTCATATATTTGGAATATGTTTGACTTTGCGCTCCCCGAATGGAACAGGGGTGGTATTAAAGGGCGAAACCACAAAGGACTGATTACTTATGACAGGAAAACAAAAAAAGACGTTTTCTTCTGGTATAAAGCTAATTGGTCAGATGAACCTGTTTTATACCTTACAGGACGAAGAAATAATTTAGTAGACACAAATACAATGAGCTTTAAGGCCTATTGTAATTTTGGAATCCCGGAACTATATATCAATGGAAAAAGTTTTGGCAAAATGGATAAAGGAATAAATTCAGTACAATTTGTTAAAAATGATATTTTATTAAAAAAGGGGCAAAATAAAATTGAAATAAAAGCGGTTTACGAAAACAAAACTTATAAGGATGAATTTATATTAACTGTTAAAGAGTAATTTCAAATATCTTGAATTGTCATCGACAGTACTATCATATTTTTTAGCATTTTCATCAATTCAGTGTTATGTAATTAGTCATTAGTAACTGGTAATTACGCCTTTAGGGAATCATTAATAGTTATAATTGTCATTTGTCTCATTATCCGCATGTTGCAAAGGAACAATCAATAACCAAATTACAGCGAAGATATTGACTACCAATGGTGACCAATGACCAATTACAACGAAGTGAATGACAGTGAAGCTAATGACAACTTAATGACTACAAATGACTAAATATTATGGCTTTAGAACAAACTTGGAGATGGTATGGGCCTAAAGATCCAATTACGCTGGCAGAAATAAGACAAACCGGTGCAACAGGAATTGTAACTGCTCTACATCATATCCCAATAGGGGAAGTTTGGAGCGTTGAAGAAATCAAAAAACGTAAAAACATTATTGAAAATGCCGGATTAAAATGGTCAGTTGTAGAAAGTGTGCCTGTTCATGAAGATATCAAAAAACAAAATGACAGTTTTAAACATTATATTAAAAATTATACTGATACTTTGCGAAATTTGGGAGAATGTGGTATCCAAACAGTATGTTATAATTTTATGCCTGTTCTGGATTGGTCAAGAACTAACGTAAAACATGAAAATGAAGACGGTTCCTTTAACTCACTTTTTGATCCAATAGCTTTTGCTGCTTTTGAACTTTTTATTTTAAAAAGACCAGGTGCAGATATCCATTATCCTGATGAAATAAAACAAAAAGCTGATGTTTACTATAAGGGTCTTGAGTTAAGCGAAATTGAAGAATTAACAAGTACCATTTTACAAGAATTACCTGGTTCTGAAGATTCTTTTTCATTAAAAAATTTTCAAGCACTTATTAATGAATACAAAGAAATTGATGCTTTGAAATTGAAAAAGCATCTTTATTATTTTCTGGAAGAAATTATTCCCATTGCAGAAAAAACCGGGATACGAATGGCTATTCACCCCGATGATCCACCATGGCCTGTACTTGGCTTACCTCGTATTGTTAGTACTATTGACGATATTTTAGGGATTATTAAGGCTGTAAATTCACCATTCAATGGCATCACCCTTTGCACAGGATCATTAGGATCAGGTCATTTTAATGATTTAGTTGATATAACTAAAACAATAGCCTCCAGGATTAATTTTGTACATTTAAGGAATGTTTTCAGGGATGATTCTGGTTATTTCATGGAAGAAAATCATTTGAATGGTGATATTGATATGTATGGTGTTATGAAAGAATTGCTTCTTGAAGAACTAAGAAGAAAAAATGAAGGCAGATCAGACTGGCAATTGCCTATGCGCCCGGATCATGGACATTTAATGCTGGATGATATACAAAAAGCTAAAACATATCCCGGCTATTCTCTTATTGGCAGGATGAAAGGTTTAGCTGAATTAAGAGGCTTGGAAATAGGAATTGAAAGGTCAATTGGCAACCTCTAAAAATAGCTTTTTTTGCGTTACTCAAAATGGTTATACTACCATTTTATTGGATGCTTAGGTAGTTTTTATTATAAATTTACATTTTAATTAGTTACCCACTAAGTTTGCAGTAATATCCTCAAAATTTAAAAACTACTCATTTACATCTGTAAAATCAAGCTTTAAAATTTTCATAAATATATTTTTTGCTATACGCTTGCTGCTTTTTTTCTTATTGCAACCAACCATTGTTAGTGGCTTTAATTGTAATTTAAACTGATAAGTTTTCCTTTATAAATCAGAATATTAGGCTTTCAATAAATGTAATTGCAAAACACTGAGAGTACTACTTAAATCATTACCCTGATAAATAATGTCCTATTCTAAAAACATATTATTCAAACAGTAGTTTTAAATGCCTTTCATATAAATTGTAAGTTACATTTTTTTCAATAGTAGCCCGGTAAGTATCTAATGCTTCCTGGTAACGCACGCCCATTTCAACAGCAATTTTATAGCCTACATGAATAAGTTGTCTGAAACTTCGATTATAACCCTCACAAGTTTGATCGTGTGTAAGAGCATCAACTAATTGTTGACTATTCCATGAATTCACCATCTCAACGCTTGGTAATTCTTCAGGTTTTATATTTAATACTGTAACATATGGTTCTGTCAGTTCATCGTATCGATCCAGGGATTTAGCATAAATTTCTTTAGCAATTTCAAGGCCTTCGCCCCCACCCTGCGCTAAGCCAATAACTTCTTCCAACCATGTTGTACCGGCAGTTTTAACGTGTATTCCTGCATTGAATTTATCAATAGCTTTTTTCATAGCAGGATAAATAGCAAATTTATCGCTACCACTATGTACACTTAATTTTAAACTTGATGGCAAACCCAATTCTGAAATTGCAAATTGGATTACTGCCACATCCTGTTCAAATTCTTTTTCAAATTGTATCAAATCACCAATATAATCTACGCCTTTTGCAAACAAACCTGTAAATTTTGGCGCTATGGTCTGAAGTTCCACTCCAATTCTTTTTAACTCGGCAAGTATAAAGAACATTTCCAACGGCGACTGGGCTATTTCACACTCGTCCATAGAAACTTCCGGAATAAAATTATTTGCACCTTTTCTCGAAACAATATAGTCGTAAATTGTTTTAACTTCTTTTGTTGCATTTAAATAATTATCGGCAACTTTCTCTAAGAATTCCCTTGTTACATTAAAAGTTTCATCAATACCTGAAACCTTAAATTCACCAAGATATTTTGAATGATTTTCCACGAATTCTTTTCGCTCGTCACCTGTAGCACTTTTTCCGATAAAATGGGCAACATCAATTGTGAAAAAGTTACTGGACTCCATAAACTCATCTACATTGGCCATGCTTATATGATCGGCATCAACATAGAAATTACCTGTCCAGTTATTTGCTTTTACAGCTTCTTGTGCTTCTTTTAAAACTGAATCTTGCTTTGTTTTAACTATGGTATGCTCGCGATGGCTTTTGTTCCATACAGGTACAACCTGAACTCCTGTTTTATTGATTTCCTGAATTGCTGATAATTGGGCACGGCCTTCTTTTCTAAAACGGTCGCCTGTTCCGAATGAATATTTTTCTATTAACATATTTAATTTATTATTTTATAAAGCTATTACGCATAATTGATATTAAAATTCAAAAAAGTTTTTAGCATTATTATAACTGACATTTTCTACCATTTCCCCTAACAATTGCCTGTCATTGGGTATTAAACCATTTTCTACGTCATTCCCAATTAAATTGCAAAGTATCCTTCTGAAATACTCATGACGGGGAAATGACAAAAAGCTGCGCGAATCGGTAAGCATTCCAACAAAACGGCTTAATAAACCAAGGCTTGATAAAGCGTTCATCTGTTTTTCCATACCGTCTTTTTGATCTAAAAACCACCACCCGGATCCAAACTGCATTTTGCCTGCAACAGAGCCATCCTGAAAATTACCGATCATGGTGGCAAGCACTTCGTTATCGGCAGGATTCAGGTTGTAGATTATTGTTTTTGTCAATTTATCGTCCCTGTCCAGGCGATCTAAAAATTTTGACATTTTCCGTGCAATATTCCAATCGCCAATTGAATCAAAGCCTGTATCCGGACCTAGTTTGGCCAGCAATCGTTGATTATTATTTCTTAGTGCCCCAATATGAAACTGCTGTGTCCATCCTTTTTCATGATCAAGAATGGCAAATTCATAGAGCATGGCTGATTTAAATTTTAGCGTTTCTGAATTACTCAAATCATTTCCTGCCCTGATTTTACCAAAAATCGATTCAATTTCACTTTGAGTATAGTCTTCGGCATAAAATTCTTCAATTCCGTGATCTGATAGTTTGCAACCATTCTCTGAAAAAAAATCGTGACGTTTTCGCAATGCTTCAATCAAATCTGTAAATATGCTGATCTCAATCTCCGATACAGATGCAAGCTGCTCAAGGTAATCATTATACATTTGCGGGTCTTCAACTGCCATTGCCTTATCAGGCCGCCAGGCGGGAATCATTTTAAAATCTGTTTTCTTTCCGAATATTTGCTGGTGATATTCCAGATTGTCAACAGGATCGTCTGTTGTACAAACTACTTCAACATTCATCTTTTTCAACAATCCCTGCACCCTGAATTCTTCATTTTGAAGCATATTAGAAGTAGCTTCATATATATTTTTGGCTGTATTGGAATTTAATAATTCATCAACACCAAAATATCGCTTTAACTCTAAATGAGTCCAATGGTATAAAGGATTTCGCAAAGTATGGGGCACTGTTTCTGCCCATTTTTCAAATTTTTTCCAATCCGAAGCTTCTCCTGTACAAAAATACTCATCGACACCGTTTGTCCTCATGGCACGCCATTTATAATGATCGCCGTACAACCAGGGCTGGGTAATATTTCCGAATTTTGTATTTTCTGCTATTTGCTGCGGTATCAAATGACTGTGATAGTCAATAATAGGCATTTTTTTAGCATGTTCATGATACAAATATTCGGCTGTTTTTGTTTGTAAAAGGAAATTATCTTTTATGAAATTTTTCATTTTTATCGTCTTTTTGTTTTATTAACCAATTACGTTACCATATCAATTTTGCCACAGTGTATTGCACAAATTAATATTTTGCAGAATAAATCTGTCCCATTGCCTTATTACATTAAATATTTCTTCAAAGCAATAATTACAAAATATCAATATCCAAAGAATTTAGGTACCCAAAGACTTATCTCGGGAATATAAGTAACTAACATTAAACTGATAATCATTGCTAAAAACATGGGCAATAAAGGCTTTATCACTTTTTGAATACTAACTCCTGAAACACTGCACCCCACAAATAGCACTGTCCCTACCGGCGGGGTTATCAATCCCACGCAAAGGTTCATAATCAATACTATTCCAAAATGTATCGGATCCATCCCCAGTTGTTCTGTTACCACGGGTAAAAATATGGGCGTGAATATGAGTACGGCAGGGGTCATATCCATAAATATCCCTACAAAAAGCAAAACAAGGTTGATAATCAACAAAATAACAACCGGATTATCGCTCAAATTAATCAAACCTTCACTAACTGTTTGTGGTATATTTTCGTAAGACATTATCCACGAAAGGGCTATTGAAGTTGCAACCAACAGCATTACAATTGCCGTGGTATTGATAGTTTTAATAATAATATCTGGCAGATCTTTCCATTTAATTTCTTTATAGATGAAAGACAATACAAGGGAATAGAGCACTGCTACCGCACTTGCTTCTGTTGCAGTAAAAAATCCGGCAACCAGCCCGCCAATTACTACAACAAGCAACATTAAACTAGGAACAGCATCCAGCATTTTTTGAACTCCAACCTTAAATGTAGTTTTTCCGGCTACCGGATATTTCTTTTTGTAGGCATAAGCTGCACCAACTGCCATCAAAAAGAGACCTGTAAGAATCCCGGGAAGGTAACCTGCTATAAATAATGCAGATATTGAAACACCCCCACTGGCTAGTGAATAAACAATGAGAATATTACTGGGCGGAATAACTAAACCGGTCGTTGCAGAACTTACGTTAATAGCAGTTGAAAAATCATCATCGTAGCCTTCCTCCCTCATCCTGGGTGTCATAATAGTTCCAATTGCTGAAGCTGAAGCTGCGGCTGAACCGGAAATAGCCCCAAACAGCATATTTGCCGTTATATTTACAAATGCCAGCCCGCCGGGTAAACGCCCGACCAGTACTTTTGCAAAATCAATCAAGCGGACGGCTATCCCCCCCCGGTTCATTAATTGCCCGGCAAAAATAAAAAATGGTATGGCCAATAGTGTAAAACTGTCAAGACCGGTAGCCATTTGCTGTGCAAAAGTGGTCAATGCCGGCAAAATATCCATACTTACCGCCATTGTGAGTATCCCTGAAAGACCTATGCTATAAGCAACAGGCACCCCAATAGCTAATAATACAATAAATGAAGAAACCAATACTATTATACCTATCCAATCCATAATTACGCAGCTTTAAGTGATTTTACCAATGAAACAAACTCTTCAATAACATAATAACTAATGATCATGCCTGATATGGGAAGTACAAGGTAAACTATACCAATCGGCAATTCCATAGCAGCTGAAACCTGCCCCAGGTAAAAACGGGTATAAACAAGCCAGCCCCCGCCAATTATTAGTGCCCCAACAGAAAAGACGAAGATCATAAAATTGATTAATAAATTTAGTTTTTTATTGTTTTTGTCACTCAATTTTGTTGCAAGCAACTCTATTGCCAGATGCTGCTTTTTTCCGGTAGCATAAGCCCCCCCCAACAATGCAACCCAAACCAATAGGAAACCTGCCAGTTCATCTGTAAATGCATATAATTTTGTAGGAATTTGCATTTCTATGGCTGCCATAAATTTATTAACATAACGGCTTATTACCTGCCATAATACATCTAATACAAGTATCACCATAAGCGATACCAGTATTTTTTCAAGGATATTATCAATTTTAGTTTTCATTGTTAACCGGTTTATCTTTTGGAACTTGTGATTTTATAGTTTTAACCAATTCACTCATCTTAGGGTCTGTAAGTAAATCATCGTACAAGGGTTGAACCATATCAGAAAATTTGGATTTATCTGGATATATGATTTCAATCCCTGCATCTTTAACTGCTTTTAATGATTCTTTCTCTGATTCGGCCCATAACTTACGTTGATAAACAGCTGATTCGTCTGCTGCTTCCTGTAACCATTTTTGTTCCTGTTCTGATAATTTATCCCACACAATTTTACTTATCAACACTATATCGGGAACCGTAGTATGTTCGTCCAGGGAATAATATTTACAGACTTCATAATGGTGCGACAAATAAAAACTTGGCGGGTTATTTTCAGCCCCTTCAACCACCCCGCTTTGCAGGGCTGTATACAATTCTCCCCAGGAAATTGGCGTAGGGGAACCTCCGAGGGCTTCCACCATGTTCATGGCAGATATGCTTTTCATTACCCTGATTTTTAAACCGTTTAAATCAGCAGGTTTACGAATTGGTTTATCTTTCGTGTAAAAACTACGCGAACCTGCATCATAAAAACACAAACCCCGCAACCAGATATCCTCACCTGTTTTTAATAACTTTTCACCAACCTGCCCGTCCAACACTGCAAAAAGATGTTCTTTGTTTTCGAAAAGGTAAGGCAAGCCCAAAACCTTGAACTCATCGACAAAACCTTCCATAACAGCAGCCGAGACCTTTGTTATCCCGATACTGCCTATTTGCAAAAGTTCCAGGGCACCCCGTTCTGATCCTAATTGCCCACCCGGGTAAATCTGGATGGTTAATTTGCCATTTGATTTTTCAGCTAATCGTTCGGCCATGTAAACCATTGCTCTGTGTACTGAATGGGTTTGATCAAGGCTGTGAGCAAGTTTGATTACTTTTTTCTTTTTGTCGGAAAAACAAGACGAAAATACTGTAACAAATACTACAAACCCTATTAATATACTAAGCTTTTTCAGCATTTTTATTTGCATATTACAATTATTAAATAATCAACATCATTTAGTTAAGCTCTGCAAAAACACAATCACTCGTCATTGGTTATTAGCCATTGAATTGCCCAATTGCTAATAGCCAACAACTAATTGATTTAAGCATTATACGTTGAAGAAGCAGTTTCTCCACCTCTGCCCGTCCAATTTGTATGGAAAAATTCGCCTCTAGGTTTGTCTAATCTTTCATAGGTATGCGCCCCGAAATAATCACGTTGCGCCTGTAATAAGTTAGCGGGTAAACGTTCTGAGCGGTAACCATCGAAATAGCTTAAGGCAGAAGTCAATGCAGGAACCGGAACCCCATTAGAAAGGGCCGTAGCTGCAACCCGTCTCCATCCTTCTTGCGCTTGCTGTACTTTTTCTTTAAAGAAAGGATCTAATAACAAGTTCAATAATTCCGGATTATTGTCAAATGCTTCTTTTATTTTTCCGAGAAACGCGGAACGAATGATACATCCACCACGCCACATTAACGCGATACCTCCGTAATTCAGGTTCCAACCAAACTCTACTGCTGCCGCACGCATTAATGCATATCCCTGGGCATAGGATACAATTTTTGACGCGAACAGGGCATCTTTAATATCGTCAATAAACTGCTTTTTATCCCCATCGAATTTCGTCTCCGGCCCTGATAATATTTTTGAGGCTGCCACCCTTTCGTCTTTTTGTGCTGAAAGATACCTTGAAAAAACCGATTCCCCGATTAAAGTTAAAGGAATTCCTAAATCAAGTGAAGCTACGCTTGTCCATTTACCTGTACCTTTCTGTCCGGCAGTATCCAGGATTTTTTCGACCAACGGTTCCCCGTCTTCATCTTTAAATGCAAGGATATCCCTGGTAATTTCAATCAGGTAACTGTCCAAATCCCCTTTATTCCATTCTTTAAAAACTTCGTGCATTTCACCGGCAGACATACCCAATAAGTCTTTCATTATCTGGTAGGCTTCTGTAATCAACTGCATATCACCATACTCAATACCGTTGTGAACCATTTTTACAAAATGGCCTGCACCATTCTCACCAACCCAGTCGCAACAAGGTACACCATTGTCAACTTTTGCAGCTATTTTCTGAAAAATTGGTTTCACATATCCCCACGCCTTTGCTGAGCCACCAGGCATAATCGCAGGTCCTAATAATGCACCTTCTTCGCCTCCTGAAACACCTGTTCCAATATACAATAAACCTTTACTTTCAACATATTTTGTGCGGCGGTTGGTATCAGGAAAAT
>JBDLJL010000161.1:0-11049 GCA_039714415.1 Bacteroidota bacterium | reverse complement strand
ATATTTTAAAATCCTGAAAGGATTTAATATAAATAACCGCGGGTGTAACCCGTGGTATGATAATAATAGCTGACACAACACTGAAAGTGTTGAATATTCCGTATTTTTAAACCCGATTGCCCTGATATTCACTTGGTTTAAGCAGAAAAAACCCAACGTCTTTATATGTTATCATTTTTGGATTATTATTAAAACATCCTATGAAATGTATATTACAGGTTAATCGTGCGTCTGTTTTGTCTTTGTTTATGACTATCTCATCTATTTCTCATCTATTTCTTTTTTCTTTAGTTTATTATCAATCTTTTGATTGTAATCTTCATTTTTAGAATTATTCATATTATATAAGTATTTTATATTACTGTATCAATTATTGATATTGAACAAAGTTAGTAAAAACAGTTTATTTATTGAAGACAGGAAATATACCCTATTTGATATAATTCTATCTATATACTAGTTTTGATGGTGGGTTAAATGTGTTGATAAAACTAACGAAACAGTCGGGGTGCGACTGTTTTATAAATATAGATAGTCGCGCCCCGACTAAATCAACCGAATTGACCCAATGCCCTTGTTTTTATCACCCCCAAAGTATAAGGTTATAGTTCAAGTAGTTGTATTCTTTTTTCTAACAATTCTTTATAGTTTTCTTTTAAATTTTCATTTAAGAATGAATCATTTATTAGCTCAAACCATGAAGGTATTGCACTTTGCAGTTCTTTACGTGTTTTGTTAATTAGAGTTTCGTTAAGACTTAATCTTTCCATTCCCAAATACTCAATAAGAATATTTTTAGTCATGTTTTTCTTTTTACCTTTTAAAGTTAAAGCAGATTCTTCTACATCTTTCCCTAAAACAATACTTGAATTCAAAAAATCATATGCAGGACATAATTCTATTTTATCATTTTGAGAAATAAGCGAGTAATTTTTTAGGTGCATATCTTCGTTTCCGGCTAAAAAATTAAATAAAAATCGCTTAAAAAATTTGATTTTTTCTACTTGTGGGAAAGTACAGTTATCATCAATTAATTTTATTAGCCTTTCTATTGAGTAATTATATTTAGTTTCTCTTGTCTCTTCTGCTAATTGTGCAAAATCTTCTACATGTAATTTATTGTTTTTGCCAAACCTGTCATATCTTTTAATAAAATAGGATAAAGTACCATCTTTAGAATATACCATTCCGTGTATTGGAGTGACAATTCCACATTTTGATGCCATTTTCATTGTTACGTCTTCATTTTCCGGTAGTTGGGGGTAAATATGATGCTGTGGTTTTATTATATATTTACCTTTAAAATCTACAATTTCAAATTTTGATTGTTTAATATTTAAAATAGCACTCAACTTAGGCTGCACACCTTGTATTGACATTCTCGTTGCACGTTTGGCAGCTTCATGCCTTTGCTCTTCAGCTGAATATTCAATATCTTTTAATTCCGTAAGGTTCCGTGAAAGAATTTTTAGCCCATTTTGAGAGTATTTACCTTTACAGCTTTCATATGTAATGGGGCATTTGTTCATGATATATCCTCCACACTAACAGCACCAACAAAATCTGCCCCGGTAGCAATTAACTGGCTGAAATAATCATCCTTATCTATTTTCTTAATTCTTAACAGACCATCTAATTGTATACCTTCAGGTAATAATCCGTCAAAAAATGGTGGGAAAGAATTAAAACTGAACTCCTTTAATTCAACAGGCATAGTTAATGATACAGGCTCGCCATTATATTTATCATCATAGGAAAATTTATATTTCTTATTTTTTTCAATTTCGGTTAAATAGCCAGCCGGTTTATTATGCATATATACTTTAGCTGCTCTCATTTTCTTTATTATATTTATCCATTAACGGGCTTTCCAATGATATACTAATATTTAATGCCTTCAATACATTTACAATTGATTTAAACTGGACTGTTTCTTTTCCTTTTTCAATATCAAATACTACAGTTTTTCCAACATCTGCTATATCAGCTAATGATTTTTGACTTAGTCCGGCTTTCTTTCTATGATATTTTATAATATCACCAAGATATTGCATATTACTCATTATTAATTACTGCTTAAACAGTAAAAATACGTAGTTTTATTTAATTCTGCAACTAATTTACATGAAAACCTTAATTTAATACTGCTTAGACAGTAAATTGCTATGTTTTTCAATAATTTTCATAGAAAAACAGAACTTATTCTTTGAATTTACTGCTTAAACGGGAAAAATACTTTCCCTTATCTGAATTGTAATGTAAAATTAAAATGATCAGAAATCAATAATCATATTTTTAATCCGGGCATATCAATATGGAAAATATCCCATCCCCCATATTCACTTGGTTTAAGCAGGAAAGCCCCAATGCCTTTATATGTGATTGTTTCAGGGGTATTATTAAAACATCCTATGAAATGTATATTACAGGTTAATCGTGCGTCTGTTTTGTCTTTGTTTATGACTATCTCATCTATTTCATTTGATATAATTTCAAAATAATCGAATGAATCAAGAAAGTTGTTAATCTTTTTAATCACAAACTTTTCATCTAACTTTTCCTTTTTTGAATTCTGGTAATTTTTTGTATCAATATACAACAAATCATAGCCATCCCCACCGATGTTTTCCATTTTTGCCATTGTCATCCTAAAAAAATAATCATAAGCTTGCTGAATATCGTATTTGGCATTAGGATGAAATTCTTCATACGTAAAAATGCTACTCATTCCTTCAATACGTACATTGTCAATCTCATATACAAACAACTCTTCCGTAATAAAGCGATATAACTCAATATCATCAACTTCACATAAGGTATCCAGGTGAATGTTGTTTTTATTCATTATATCATATAATTTTTGAAGTTCAATAGTAATTTCGTTTGTACCTAACTCATTAACCTTTTTAAAACTTGGTTTTCCTATATGTTGCCAAACACTAATGGATTCACAATTATTGAATTGTTGCTCAAATTCCTCAATATAATTTAACCATTCTTTTTCTAACTCAGGTGAAATATTACTGTTCTTGCTAAAGTGGGCGCCATATTTCTTTTCTATTTCTTTTTTCTTAAGTTCATTATCAATTTTTTGATTGTAATCTTCATTTTTAGAATTATTCATAATACATAAGTATCTTTAATTAATGTTTCAGAGCGAAGTTAGTAAAAACAATTTATTTATTGTACAAAAAAATAGTTGTAAGCATAAAAAAATAATTTTGCCGGATTATCAGGAGCCAGGGATAATAATTATGGTTTTATCGAAAAGTTAAAGTTCTATAAGAAACGTTGTTTTTTTCTATTTTTTGTTATTTTGCAGATATAATATTCCGTAATAACCAATAGATAAATGCAATGGACATATCTCCATCCTTATTTCTGCACAGCATATCATTAAAACCGGATGCCCCACAAATCGGCTTTCCGTTTTCAATTCCGGCAATTTCCAAGCTGGATTTGAAGCTGAAGAAACATGTAAGCTTTCTTGTTGGGGAAAACGGTAGTGGAAAATCAACCATACTTGAAGCTGTGGCAGACAAAATCGGGTTTAATACAATGGGGGGGACAAAACATCACAGGTTCAAAGAAGAATACGAATCTGATTTGGCAAATTATCTTTTGCTACAAAAAAATACAAGATTACCAATAAGTCAGGGATTCTTTTTTAGGGCTGAAAGCTTCTTTAACCTGTCTGAATATATTGATGAGCATGGAAATAAGAAATACTGGGGTGGACGAAAACTTCTGGGCCAATCGCATGGTGAATCTTTTTTATCGGTATTTAACAGTCAGTTCAGGGAAGGATTGTTCCTGTTAGACGAACCCGAAGCAGCACTTTCACCTCAGCGACAGCTTTCCCTTCTTGCTATCATGCATGATATGGAAAAAGAACAAAAATCGCAATTGATTATTGCCACACATTCTCCTATCTTATTAGCTTATCCAAATGCTGATATATTTTTACTTGATGAAAGCGGAATAACGAAAGTTCGATATGAAGAAACTGAGCATTATCAAATCACAAAAGGTTTCCTTGATAATCCGGATAAGTATTTCAGAATGCTTTTTGAATAATAATGTAATTTAAAAATTTGCCACTATCTTAATAACAGGAGATTATTTCCAAGCTTCGCCATTACAATGATGTTCTTTGTATGTACTTTATAATTCAGGTGGTTTCCTTTTATCTTTCTTGTCAGATTTTAATTTTTTGTCTTTTAAACGTTTTTCTTTTACTGATTTCGGGATTTTTGATTTTTTACGCTCTTTCTCAACTTTTAAAGCATTTGCAATCAGCAAATTCAGTTTTTCTATTGCTTTTTCTTTATTTTTTAATTGAGTCCGTTCCGATTGAGATACAACAACCAATTCACCTGATTTGTTAATTTTGTTGGACAGTTTTTCATGTACTAATACCTTTTCTTCATCAGAAAGTAAGATTGAGTCTTCAACATTTAATCGTACTTCTACCTTTGTATTTACTTTATTTACATTCTGCCCACCCGGCCCACTGCTTTTTGATGCTGTAATACTTAACTCATCTTTAAAGTCCTTTATTTGGTTTTTATTGGGCATTGCTGAGTTTAGTCTAAAACCCCCAACAGGGTTAAATTTGCAAAATGATATAAGTTTAAAAAGACTTTATAAAACGGGCTAATAAACCATTTTTCAAACTTTAAAATATGGTTATTTCACTATATCAATGTCTTCGATTCTACTAAAATGCTTTAAGTTTAATGTTGATATTGGTAAATCATTTGCTAATGCAGTTGCAGCAATTAAAATATCCGGAATTTCAATCATCTTGTTATTTTGTTTAAGCTGTTTTACAATTTTACCAGCATAAAAAGCACAACGATCATCAAAATCAATAATTTTTATCTTTTTATAAAAATTATCCCAAAACTCATTTTGAGTATTTGTTTGACCTACAAAAATTTCAAATCTCGTTATAGTCGAAACAGCAAATGATGCATGTTTTAAAGATAAAGAATAAAAAATAGATTTTCGCTTGTTCTTTTTCCTAAACAAATCAACCAATATACTTGTATCTAATAAAATTATTTTATTTCCCATTGGTTAAAAAGTTTCCTCGTTTCAACAAAACTTTCATATTCCTTTTCTGACCACGTTGGTGCTGTCATTAAAAATTTTTGAAAATCATTAGGTTCTTTTTGGGTTTCATTAATCTTTTCCTTATGAATTTCAATTTGCAATTTCTCGGGAGAAAATAATGCAAGAAACCTTTTTACATCTTCATAAATATTATCGTTAATATGTAAAGTTAGTGTCTTCATAATTCTTGTTTTATACAAAATTACAAAAATCTATGTTAATCTGCATAGTCAATTATGAAATAACTCACTCGAAACTTTCAAATTTACCTCTTCAACTTCCTAACTTCATTTTTTAATTCTTCAACACTTTGCTGGATTTGCTGTAAAAAGAAGTTATTTATATTGCTTTCCAAATCAAAAGTGATTTTGCTGTTTACCTGCCAAAGCTCATGTAATTGATGGGCTTTCAATTTTATTGCAGGATATTCAGGGTTCAGTGAGATAAGTTTTATATCTTCATCTTTAGTACTTTTTTGCAGTTTCTTAACTAATACACTATCAGTTAAAATAAACACACAAATAGCCCCGTCAGGAACATCATCAATGCTGCTAATCGCTTTGCCCATCACCCACTCACCCGGTTTTAGCACGGGTAACATACTATCCCCTTCCACCTGGAAACTTCTAAAACTTGCATTTCTGTATCTTTCTAAAGGGATGCTGAATGCAGGTAATTCTTCGTACCAGTTTTGGTCACGGATATTATCAGGATAACCTGCTGCTGCTTTAGCATTTACCATCAATATGTTTTCATTCCCGGTATTATCCACGGTAATTACTTTGGGCATTACGTCGATTGTGTTTGGGTTCAGGTACTTTTTATCACTTTTGCCATAAAGCCACAAAGGGTTAATATTAAATTCCTGTAACAGTTTCATCACGGTTTTGCCGGATAATTTAGTACGCCCCCGTTCTATATCCGAAGCTGAAGCCTTTATGCCCAAGGTTTCAGCAAAAACGAATTGTGTAAGATTTAATTCCTCGCGGACTTGTTTAAAACGTTGTAATTCTATTGATAATGAGTTATCCATAATCCAAAGATAATAATTTCTATGAAATATCTTATATAAATATTCGTATTTTTTACGATACGTTGGATTTATTACGTATCTTTGCAAAAAGATTAGTTTACATTTTTATTTTCTTAATCTGAGCATTGAACTTAAATAAGGTGGTCTCTAACAGTTCAAAGTTCAAGGCTTTCAAATTTTTTAAGACTCGATTTTACTACTGTAAATGAGTGGGTTTAAAAATTTGAGTAACGCTGGAATTTGAATTGTTAGAGGCTACCTTAAAATGGAAAGGACAATTCTACATTTAGATTTAGACACCTTTTTCGTATCAGTAGAACGACTTATTGACAGCCGTTTAAACCGCATGCCTATTTTGGTTGGCGGAACCAGTGACCGGGGTGTTGTGTCTGCATGCAGTTATGAAACAAGAGGTTTTGGCATTTATTCCGGTATGCCCATGAAAATGGCCCGTATGCTCTGTCCCGAGGCAATTGTTATTCGTGGTAATGCATCAAATTATACAAAATATTCAAAAAATGTGACCGATATTATAAAAGAACGGGTTCCCGTACTGGAAAAATCAAGTATCGATGAGTTTTATGCTGATCTTACCGGAATGGATAAGTTTTTTGGCACCTACAAATTTGCTTCAGAAATAAGGAGAAAAATTACCAAAGAAACTGGCTTACCTATTTCATTTGGCCTGTCGGTAAATAAAACGGTGTCGAAAGTAGCTACCGGTGAGGCGAAACCAGATAACCAATTAAAAATTGATTTTGGTTGCGAAAAAAAATTCCTGGCACCATTATCTGTAAAAAAAATTCCTATGGTAGGCGACAAAACCTACCAAACTCTCAGGAATTTAGGTGTAAAAAGGGTACATACCATACAGGAAATGCCTATGGATGTTATGCAGAGTGTTTTTGGTAAAAACGGTACTGTAATATGGAAAAGGGCAAATGCCATTGATAACCGGCCTGTGCAACCTTATTCCGAACGAAAATCTATTTCTACGGAAAGAACGTTTGGCAAAGATACTACGGACATAATAAAGCTGGAAACCATTCTAAAAGCCATGACCGAAAATTTAGCTTACCAGTTACGCAGGGGACAAAAATTCACATCTGTTATAGCGGTAAAAGTCCGGTATTCTGATTTTAACACACATACTAAACAGCTAAAAATACCTTATACTTCTGCTGATCATATTTTAATACCTAAAATTATTGATTTATTCAGGCAATTGTATAACCGTAGGCTATTGGTCAGGTTAATAGGCATCCGCTTTAGCGATTTGGTCCAAGGCAATTATCAATTAAATCTATTTGAGGATAATCTTACCATGATAAATCTTTACAACAGCATAGATAATTTACGGAAACTATATGGTGAACAAAGTGTTATACGTGCTTCAAGCTTTGGTGCCAAAACCATTGGCCGAATGACCAATCCTTTTAATGGTGAGCCGCCTACGGTGTTAGCACACAGGACTAAATAGTAACTTGTAATTAGTCATCAAAACTCAACCCTACGAGGGTTTAAAACCCTCGTAGGGTTAATAAATCATCAATCAGGAAAATGTATATAAACTGTCACTCATATTACAGCATGCGTTTTGGGACTTTTTCCGAAGAAGTTCTTTTGCAATTGGCTAAAGCGCACAATGTAAACAGCCTTGCATTGACTGATATAAATAATACCTCGGCCAGTCTGAATTTTGTACGTTTGGCTTTTAAATATCATATTAAACCCATTGTGGGGATTGATTTCAGAGATTGGGTAAAACAGCTTTATGTAGGCCTGGCAAAAAATAACGAAGGCTTTCTGGCACTTAATCAATATTTATCAAAATACCTGCACAGCAAAAAGCCAATACCGGAACAAGCCCCTGCTTTTGAAAATGCCGCTATTATTTACCCCTTTGAGCAAGTGTTGATGATAGAAAAAACTGATTTCAAAGCAAACGAATACATTGGTGTAAATATACAGGATTTACGAAAAATAAGATTTTCCAAACTATATCAGTTAAAAGACCGTTTTGTTATTTTACAGCCGGTTACATTCAGGGATAAAAAAGATTTTAACACCCATCGTTTATTGCGGGCTATTGACAATAATACCCTGCTTAACAAATTATCCAAAGAGGAAGAAGCACAGGAATGGGAAAAAATGCTCCCCACGGAAGAATTAAAGCAACAATATTCCGAATTTCCTTTCATAATCCGGAATACTGAAAAACTAATGGATGAATGTAATATATATTTTAATTTTTCAGAAAACAGGAAGCCACAGAACCAACAAAGCTATACCGGCAGCAAACAGGAGGATGAAAAGAAGCTTTTAGAACTCTGCAAACAAAACCTGCCTTACAGATACAAAAATGTAACTGAAGATATAAAAAAACGTTTACTGAAAGAGTTAGAACTTATCAGGAAAATGAATTTTGTATCTTATTTTTTAATTAATTGGGATATTATTGAATATGCAAAAAGCAAAAATTACTATCATGTTGGTCGTGGAAGTGGTGCAAATAGTATGGTAGCTTATTTACTGGGTATTACTGATGTTGACCCCATAGATTTAGACCTGTATTTTGAGCGTTTCATAAATTTATACCGGACCAGTCCACCTGATTTTGATATTGATTTTTCGTGGAAGGACCGAGAAGATGTTACCCGCTATATTTTTGAGCGTTTTGATAATGTAGCTTTGCTTGCCACCTACAATACATTTAGGCATAGTGCAGCAGTTCGTGAACTGGGAAAAGTTTTTGGTCTGCCTAAACACGAAATTGATATTTTAAGCGATAATAAATTTAATATAAACCTGCTTGATCAGCTTTCAAAACTGGTTGTTACTTATGCCAAACAAATAAAAGGTATGCCCAACCACCTGAGCATACATGCCGGGGGGATACTTATTTCTGAAAAACCACTTAATTATTTTTCAGCTACTGATATGCCACCAAAAGGTTTCCCCACCACACAATTTGATATGGTAATAGCCGAAGATATAGGATTATACAAATTTGATATTTTAGGGCAAAGAGGCCTGGCAAAAATAAAGGATACTTTAGCGATTGTAAAACAGAACCAGCCTAAAGAAGAAGACATAGACATACATGATATCAACCGTTTTAAACAAGACCTAAAAGTAAAAGAACTTATAAAAAATGCCCAATGCCTTGGTTGCTTTTATGTGGAATCGCCAGCTATGCGTATGTTATTAAAAAAACTAGAAGTTGACAACTATCTGGGACTTGTTGCTGCCAGTTCAATTATTCGCCCGGGAGTAGCCAAAAGCGGTATGATGCGTGAATATATCCTGAGGCATAAAAATATAGAAAGGCGAAAACAAGCACATCCGGTGATGTGGAAACTAATGGAAGAAACCTACGGAATAATGGTTTACCAGGAAGATGTAATAAAAGTGGCTCATCACTTTGCAGGACTATCCTTGGGCGAGGCTGACGTTTTGCGCAGGGGTATGAGCGGGAAATACCGTTCCAGGGAGGAGTTTCAAAAAGTACAACAAAAATTTATAGAAAACTGTAAAAAGCAAGGTTATCAGGATAAACTTATATTCGAAATATGGACCCAGATAGAAAGTTTTGCCGGTTATGCATTTGCCAAAGGGCATTCCGCATCATATGCTGTAGAAAGCTATCAAAGTTTATTCTTAAAGGCTTATTACCCATTGGAATATATGGTTGCTGTACTCAATAACGGTGGTGGATTTTACCATATTGAAACATACATTCACGAAGCCCGAATGCTTGGCGCTACTATTCATACACCTTGTATCAATAAAAGTGAATACCTAAGTACTATATATGGCAAAGATATTTATATCGGATTTTCACAATTAAAAGATTTAGAGAGTAAATTAGCAAAGCTGATAGTAAAGGAAAGGAAAAGCGGTTTATACACTTCATTTAACAATTTTGTTGAACGCGTACCGGTTTCCATGGAACAGTTGAGCATATTAATCCGCATTGGTGCTTTTGATTTTACCGGGACTGATAAACGAAACTTATTATGGGAAGCACATTTAAAAATCAGGCATACAAAAAAACAATATGAGCAGAAACAGTTATTCTATACACAATCCAAGAATTACAGCTTACCGAAATTCAAAACCCCGCATTTTGAGCATGTGTTTGATGAGCTTGAATTGTTGGGTTTTTCACTACACAGCCCTTTTGAGTTGTTGGAAAAAGAACCAAAAAGTAATTTCACTGTAAAACACTTTCCTGCATATATCAACAAAATAATTACTATTTACGGCTATTTAGTGACCATAAAAACAACTAGCACATCAAATAAAAAACGCATGAACTTTGGTACTTTCATTGATTCCGAAGGGCAATTTATTGATACCGTGCATTTTCCACCTGTGGCAGCAAAATATCCTTTCAGGGGAAGAGGTGTATATGCTATTACCGGAAAAGTAACCAATGAATTTGGTTTTCTGAGTATTGAAGTTTCTAAAATGATAAAACAAAACTATATTACTGACCCCCGCTATACCGAAGAAATACAAAAGAAAGATAAAGTGGTTACTGAGAATAGGTTAAAGAGTGGGATTAAGTTTGTGGGTGGTAATTAGTTGATTGTAATTTGTCATTGTGTGGCCTTTGTACAACAGCTTTCCAGGCTGTTTTTATATTTATTTAGTTTTTAAATACGTAATCACTTCCTACTGTAATACAATTACCTGAATTCAGTTGGCTCAAAACCCTTTCCGTTTAAAACCTTATCGGTTGTTGCACCTTAGTAGAAAAAAATGCACTCTGTTCTCAAACCTTATTAACTTATTAATAGCTTTTTATGTTGTTAACAATTGAAATACGATAATAAGGTTAAATTTACTGTAACCTATTTTTCAAAGCTGACCTCAAAGCGTCTGAAAGACCT
>JBDLJL010000160.1:0-11343 GCA_039714415.1 Bacteroidota bacterium | reverse complement strand
CGTAGTCAAAACACCTAGCTCCCAGCCCCTGCTTTCAACCAAACCTGCATTAATTTTCTTTGAAGAATAACCACTTGAAGCCGGCATATCCGTAATACTTAATATTTGGTTTTTATTTTGCACTACATAATATGTGGGGCTAATTGTTAAACGGTTATCAAAAAAGGTGAAATCGGCACCCAATTCATAAGAAGTTGCTATTTCCGGTTTTAAATCTTCTGATAACAATGCATCCTGGACATAAATCCGTTTTAAATTGCCCCAATCGTCATAAGTTCCTAAAGAAGGAATTAAACTATACGGCCCTGTATCATTACCCACCTGGGCTACACCACCTCTTAATTTTATCATATCAATTGAAGATGGCATTTCAATCATTTCATTAATTAGTACACTTATTGATGCAGATGGATAAAAATAAGACCTGTTATCTTCAGGCAAGGTGCTTGACCAGTCATTTCTGGCTGTTAAATCAAGATAAACCATATCTTTGTAGCTGACTGTTGCCATCCCATAAAGACTATATACAACTTTCTCATAAGTACTATTGAAGTACGATGTTGGGCCTCCTTCAGCATTTGAGATGGTAAATAATCCCGGTAATACCAACCTGTTGGTATTATTTACAATATTATTTCCACTTACATCACGGGAATTACCACCGCCGGAAAGGTTCAATTTAATATCACCAAAAGTATCCTCATACGAAACAAGAAAATCTGCATTTATTTCAGTATTGTTAAAAGTTTGAATACCGTAGGCACCATAAGGGATATCAGGATAGCTCCAAGGTATTTTTGACTCCCTGATTTCATTATACCTGTCAAGAGATATTCGTCCCATCAGGCTTAATTTCGGAACAATTTGCCAATTTAACTTCATATTTCCATAAATCCTGTTCCTTTGAAAACTATTTAGTAGTTCATTTGCAACAAAATAAGGATTCGCAAATTTGGGATCAAATATTCTTTGCTGTCTGTCCTCTTGACCATCCTCCCAATAATTCCCGGCAAAAGCACTTAAGGGCATATGTGGCGGAATATTATCAAGTGCATATAAAACATTTGTGACCGACTTTCCTCCTGCTGAACGATTATCAGATCCATTTTCAAGAATATTAATATTGGTTGACACATTAAAATCCTCAGTTACTTTGTAATTTGTTGAAAGGCTAAATGTTTTTTTATGCAAATCTGTATTAGGGATAACACCTACGTTATACATATCTGCCAATGACAACCTAAAGCTTCCTTTCTCATAGTTTCCTGTAACACCTACATTATTATTATAAGTAACTCCTGTATTTAAAAAATCGCGTGTTTTGTTGGGGTAAGCAACCAAAGGTTTCTTGTTACCATCATAAGCCCATTGCTCAGCCTCAATGCCTAAATCTGTTTCGGGTCCAAACCACATTCCAAAACCTTCTTCATACATGCCCATACCAAAAGCGCCGCTTGTAAAACGTGTTTGCTGCGGTAAAAACCTGTATGGTTTATCAAAAGTAACACCTGAGCTTAAATATACACCTATTCCTTTTTTTCCTTTTTTACCGGATTTGGTAGTTATCATTACTACACCATTACCTGCCCTGGAACCATATAACGCTGCTGCACTAGGCCCTTTTAGAATTGATACACTTTCAATATCAGCCGGGTTTATATCGGAAATTGAATTCCCATAATCAACTACTGATTCGCTCACCAAATCACCTAAATTATTTAACGAGTTGAAAACAGGAACACCATCAATAACAAATAATGGTTGGTTATCACTATTTAAGGAGGTAGCACCACGTATAATTATACTTAAGCTTGAGCCCGGGCCACCAGTTGAGGAAATTTGTACACCGGATGTCTTTCCTGATAAAGCATCTAAAACATTTTCGTGGTTGACTTTTGTTAAATCATCACCGGAAACCTTACCAACAGAATAGCCCAATGATTTTTCTTCCCTGGAAATACCTAATGCAGTAATAACAACTTCTTTAATATCCTGATCTGCAGCCTGTAAAACAACATTAATTTCTGTTTGTGCACCTACAGTTACTTCTTTTGGTGACATTCCAACAAATGAGAAAATTAATATTGATGAAGATGATGGAACAGATATTTTGTAATATCCGTTTAAATCAGTGATCGTTCCTTCATTAGTCCCTTTAATTCTTACTGATGCACCAGGCAGATCTGCACCAAAATCATCTTTTATAATTCCGGAAACTTCATGTTGGGCAAATATGCTACCTGAGAAAACAGCAAACATACCTAACAAAAAGGTCTGCAATATTTTTTTTTTCATAAAGTTGGTTGTTTAGGTTAATTTCTACACAGGCAAAAATAAATTTTACATGCTATGAATAATTAGTTTTTTCATTAACAAAGAAAAGAAGTTAGGGTATAAACTACAAATAGTATCTTATCCAATATACATTAATTATTAACCAATAAAATAGGAAAGCATAGTAAAGTATTTGGAATGACAGGGTTTGTTATAGCTACCTTGCTTCATTTATTAGAACTTTGAGCAAAAGAAAATTGGCTGATCCAAAAGATACCAGTTAAAAAACTATTAGTTTAGTTTTTTAATTATTAGAGGCTCCCTAAAACTCATACTTAACAAAAGCTTCTATAGCTTCATATTCAGCCATTCCCAATTTATCATAGAGATCAGCTGTTGCCTTATTCCTTTCAATAGAATGTCGCCAAATCTCCTTTTGTTCATGACCAGGGAACAGTAATTCCTTTTGAGTACGATGTCTAAATATCGCTGTTCTTTTTTTCAATAACTCTTCAGGACTTAAAGGAACCGCCATATCAACTTCTGAAGTTTCCCACTCCTGCCATGCACCTCTGTACAACCACACCCAACAAGAACTGGCCCACTTGTCTTTTTTAACAATTTCAAGGGCTTTAAAGATTGCTGTAAGGCATTTCCTATGAGTACCATGTGGATCTGTTAAATCACCTGCTGCATATACCTGATGGGGCTCGACCTCTCTTAATAAATTGACAATTAATTGAAAATCTTTATCTTCTAATGATCCTTTTTTAATGGTTCCTGTTTCATAGAAAGGCATTTCCAAAAAATGAATATTTTTTTCAGGGATACCAACAAATCTGCATGCTGACTTTGACTCACCTTTACGTATTAAAGTTTTTATTTTTCTTACTTCTGGAATATCAATATCACCCGATTTTTTATTTTTAAAGAATGTCCTGATTTTTTTACTCAATTTCGTTTCTGAAATAACTTCTTTTTCATGTTCTGAATTAAAATCATCAGTAAAATCCACAAAGCGTATAACGTCATCATCCGGCACTGCAATATTTCCTGAAGTTTGATAAGCCACGTGCACCTTATGCCCTTGTTCTACAAGTCTCATTAATGTTCCGCCCATGGCAAGCACATCATCGTCAGGGTGAGGGCTAAACACCAGCATTTTTTTTGGATGAGGGTTGGCCCTTTCCGGGCGGTGTGTATCATCAGCATTAGGTTTGCCGCCCGGCCATCCGGTAATGGTATGTTGCAGTTTGTTAAAAACATCAATATTAATCTTGTAGGCCGGTCCATGGTTTGCCAGCAAGTCACTTAGTCCATTGTCGTTATAATCCCTATCTGTAAGTTTTAATACTGGTTTGTCCAATTTCTGACAAAGCCAGATAGATGCTTTTTTAATGAATTTTAAGTCCCATTCACAATCACCAACTAACCATGGTGTTTTTATCCTGGTAAGATCCTCGGCAGCAGCCTTGTCAAGTATTATTTCAATATCAGGGTGTTCTTGCAAGAATGTAGTCGGGATCAATTCAGTAATTGGCCCTTCTATGGCTTTTTGGATGATAGATGCCTTTTTTTCGCCCCAGGCCATTAAAAATATTTTTTTTGCATCCATTATAGTTCCTACACCCATTGTAATTGCCCTGCGGGGAACATTTTCAAGTGCATGAAAATCACCGGCAGCGTCAGCCATGGTAATAGTATCAAGGGATATGAGCCTGGTAGGGGAATTTAAACCTGAACCTGGTTCATTAAAACCAACGTGCCCGGTCCGGCCAATTCCAAGAAGTTGTAAATCAATGCCCCCATATGACAATATTTTTTGTTCATATGACTGGCAAAAACGATAAATATTCTTCTCATCTACTAAACCATCGGGTATATTGATGTTTTCTTTGGGTATATCAATATGGTTAAAAAGATGCTCATTCATAAAATAAACATAACTTTGCACCCTTGTTGGTTCCATCGGAAAATATTCATCCAGGTTAAAACTTATCACATTTTGAAAACTCAAACCTTCTTCCTTATGCATTCGAACAAGTTCTTTGTATACACCTATCGGACTTGAACCTGTTGCCAAACCAAGCACACAGGTTTCACCCCTTTTTGATTTATTCCTGATAAGAGAAGCAATTTCCTCAGCTATCCAAATAGAAGCAGATTCAGAATCTTCAAAAATATTAGTATAAAGCTTCTCATATTTTCTTTCAACTTTTCCTTGTACGTTTAAATTCGCAAGTTTTTCTGTCATGATTTATATTGTTTTAACACCAAATAAACTTTCAAGTATATCCTACTAATGGCTTTTTTGGCTCTGGTTTAAATATTCTGGGGAGCTTGTAATTATTTTCTATGTGTTAATTTACAGATAATTAGTCATTAGTTATTGGTCATTAAAAATAGATGCTAATTATTGTCAATTACTAATGACCAGTATACTAATGACTTGCCAGTAATATGCATTGCAGATATTAGAAATATCCCAGACAATCTAAACTAGAGCGATTTTTTTTGTATTTTATTAATAATGAGCTAATTATCGCGACAAGACGCCGAAAATATATTTTCTTTCTTTTCGTCCTTACGGCTTTGCGCGAGTTTTCATTGTTATAACACTTTGTGCGCCCTTTTCTTGTTCTTGTGACTCTATATGACTACCAATAACAACTAAAAAAATTCTAATTGCTACTTTATCAATCACATACTTTCATATCTGTCATAGTACAATGATGCAGCTCCAAATATTGCAATGTCAGGCGTGTTTGTGTAAATAATTTCAAGGTTCTTTACAGAATCTGGATATGGGAAACCTTCCAATGTATCCAAAACTGAATCAGAAAAAAAAGCTTTTGAATTAGAAACAGAACCGCCAATAATTACTTTATGAGGATCTACTGAAAACATGATAGTTTTGATTGCATTTCCCAAATGTGTACCAAATTCACTAAATGCTTTAATTGCTATAGAATTTCCATCTTTTACTTTTTTTAGCAGGTTTTCTCCATCTTCATGATAAAAAGTTTTAAAAAACTTACCGCTACAATAATCTTCATAAATACTTTCAAGATAAGGTATGGAACCAAATTCGCCAGATCCACAATTTGCATCTTTTAGAAGGTGCCCATTTGTGATAATTCCGGCCCCCATCCCTGTACCAATTGTCAGCCCTACAAAGTTTTGGCAATTTTGTCCGGCACCAAATTTATATTCACCCAAAGCAAAACAATTAGCATCATTATCCAAATATACAGGTACCTGAAACTTATCTTGTAATATATCTGCCAAATAAACTTCTTTCCATGATGGAATATTTTGCACATTGTGGACAATACCTTTTTCACGGTCGACCAAACTGGGAATTCCAAGACCAATTCCTTTTACCGATTTATCGAATAGTTCTGAAATTACCTCTATAATTAGATTGACAATTTCCCGGGCATTATCTGAATCAGCCGGAATTAAACGGTATTTTTTATCAATAATTTTCAAACCTTCAATCAGGCCGGCATTTATCTTGGTCCCGCCAAGATCAATTCCAATTATTTTTTTATTGTCCGACAAGGTCATTTTCTGTTTTTTTGTTTTTCCTTAAATTAATTGTTTTATTTGCAATTATGGGTTTAGCCCAAAAACCAATACTTAATATATAAGCAAGTACAATAAAATTAAAAACCATACCCACCTTTAAGGATGTTAAATCACTTATAAAACCAATTAGTAATTGTACTACTGCGCCCCCCATAATTCCGGTCATTAATATCCCGGCAAACGAACCATGATGTTTGCTTACCGAATTTAAAGCCAATGAAATAATAATCGGGTACATTACTGAAAGAAAGAACCCGCTCAATTGAAAACTATAAAGAGAAATTTGAGCAGAACCAAATAAGGCAACTGCCAGGCTAAGAATGGCCAAAGTTGTAAACAGTTTCAAGACTAATTTACTATCCATTATTTTTAATAATATTAAACCCAGAATACCACCTACTGTCATTAATCCCCAAAAGTTAGCTACTGCACCGGCACCAACTGTTTCGTAATCAAAACCATGGTATATTTGTAAGAATTTTGACATCCAGTATGAAATTCCTTGTTCTGCACCTACATAAGCAAAAATCCCGAGAAAGTAAAGAATAACAAGCTTGTTTTTAAATAATACTAAGTAGCTTTCTTTTGAGCCTGCTTTTTCATCATCCTTTAGCTCAACTTTTGGAAAACGAATGGCTAAAATAATAAGGATCATAGCCAGACTTGATAAGGCAAATATCCAATAAATTGAAACCCATGACATTTCGACAGGAACTATCCCCGATAAAAAACTAATAATCTTACTGTGGTCAGCTGGTGCTTTATCCAAATTGGTAACAAGCCACGAATATACTTGTGGGCTTACAAATGATGCCCCACCAAAAACCAATTGGGCCATGACAGAGGTAAAAGCATAATTTTCTTCACCGCCTGAAACCCTTAATAAAGGGTTTATCACAACTTGTAAAATAGCCATTCCTGTACCTATGGTAAATAAAGAAAACAGAAACAGTCCAAATGATGGAACTCCTGCAAATAATACCGAAGCAGCAAATGCCAGTACAAAAGCAAAAATCATTAGTCTTTTTTCACCGTATTTTTCAACCATAAAACCAGCAGGAATAGACATTACACCATAAGCAATGAAAAAAGAAAAAGGTAAAAACCCTGCCATGGTCTCACTCAAACTAAAGCTTAAAGATACACTCGGGTTTAATGCTCCCAGGATATTTGTTAAAAATGAGATAACAAAAAAAGTTACCAGTATTAATACTACGATAATATAATTTCTTTTCATTTTTTATTTGTTAAATATTAATATTCTTTTAAAATTATTTCAATATCTTCTGTCCAACATTCCACGCTTTTACTTTTACAGTTGGTTTTTTATTATTTGTTTCATTAAGAAAATAGTAAGCGCTATATGTACGTTCTTCACCTGGTAGCAGACTCACATAATTGTCGTCCCAGAATATTGGTAAAATTGGTTCTTCTGTATCACCATCAACAACATCAAAAAATATAAAAAATGCAATAGTATCTGATTGATTTTTAACTGCTAAAGTTATTTTTCCATGTTCATTAATTCTTTCAAACCTGTAATCGTATTCCAATTTTACTCTTGAAAGTTTATTCAAGGCTGTATAATCAGCATAATCTTTTGATGGAGTATAATAAGGCCAGTCAAGCTTTTTTGCAGCCTCATAATCAAGCACATCATCTTTTTTTGATAGCCAATAAAAGTTGTTGTCTACTTCAGTATTGTTTTGATCGTATACTCTAAGGTCAAGAAACCATACATCTGTTAAGTTTTCAATTTTAGGAAGTTTATAAATAAATTTAGAAGTATTACCTGCAATATCCCCTTTCCACTCATCAGCAAATATTTCTTTAGAATTAATATCATAAATTTTAATCTTCAAGCTTAAACCTGAATCATCTTCCAAGTGATTATTTGCAAGATAAATATCATTTTTGCCATATCGGTATATGGCATGCACCTTATTACCCGCATTGCGTACAGCATAAAAAGCCCCGTTTGGCTGAAGGTAGCTGTCATAAAGTTGCCAGTACATTTCAGGCCAGGCAGAGTTTAGCATCCATTGAACCAAACCTGTACTTTTTGGTTTGTGTGCTACAAATGATTCAAACATTGGTCGCATTAACTCATAGTTCATTACCTGCGATTTAAACGCAAACTCTTCTACATTGGCTGATTTGCCATATCTTGCATCCATTGCTGTAGTGTAACGATTAAGAGTTTGAAATGCATTCCTTCCACAATGGTATTCCCAGTATTCTTTATCAATTGGCCATAGATTTTCAGCCGGTAACATTTTTTTCAATGATGCAAGCGGCGAAATATTGGGTCCGGGACAGGTTTCTGTATTAAAACCGTATGCACCACCCAAATTTGTATTAGTAAACCAATATATAGGTGGTGTATAAGCGTATGGGCCTAACATTTTCATACCCGTAATACCACTGATTTCGCTTGATAATTCTTCTTCAGCCACGATATTTTGATCACTCCCCACTCCTCCGGCGCTTGTAACATAAGGCCTTGAAGTATCATATTTTTTAAATAGCTCAATATATTTTTTCTCTAAATCAGGTGCAGGTAACTTATCGCTTCCCAACATCCAAACATAAATACTTGGATGGTTACGCAGCCATAACATCTGATCCTGCCAATACCGGGCAATTAATTTTATGTCTTCTTCACTTACCGGACCGCCATATTTTGGATGTACAGGCTTAAGAAGATATTCCTCCCAGTCCCATTGGCAACTCCATCCTGCCATAATTAAAATGCCGTATTTATCGCATAAATCATAAATCGCTTCATCTTTACCCCAAAAACCTTCAAGTCTTATACTGTTCAGGTTCATATGTTTTACGTACTTCAATTGGGCTTCAATTGTTTCTTTGGTATCCTGTAACAAGAGATCATCAACCCAACCACCACCTTTTAATAATACGAACTTGCCATTAACTTTAAAGGCACGGTTTTTATTTTCGTCTAAGTAACTTTCAATTTCACGAATACCATAACGATCCTTAACTTTATCTACAATTTGATTATCAGAAATAAATTCCATATTTAAATCATAAAGCTTAGGTTCACCCATATCATGTGGCCACCAAAGTTTCACATTTTTCACTTTCAATTGTTCATATTCTTCAGCAGTGAAAATACATGATATGTTCTCACCTGCTTCCAGATTAACTTTCTTTTCAAGTTTTCCAAGTTCGAAGTCTACTTTCAATACACCAACCATAGGTTTATCTGTGCTGTTTTCCAATTCCGTTTGAATGGTTAATTCAGCGGCATTAAGGCTTGTTTTATTTACTTTCGCCTGTACAAAAGGGCTTCTTATTTTCATTCCGCCATTAATTTCCAGGATTACATCACGAAAAACCCCCATATTTCTGTCAGGAGGTAAAGGGTTCCAGTCAACAAAACCCATAGTATATTCACCATCAGCCGGCTGCCATATTTCTATGGCGATAACATTCTCACCTTCAATTATGTAATCATTAATTTTAAAAGTGAACATTCTAAACGTTCCAGCAAATTCATCTTTGTTGGCTACCTTTTTTCCATTTATCCATAAATCTGCCCGATAATTAATTCCCTTAAAACGAAGTGATATACTTTTTGTTAAATCATCTGCTGTTAATGCAAAAGTTTTTCTGTACCACCAGGATTGTTTAAACTGTTCAGTGCTTACAGTTTTCATATTGACACCAAAATATGGATCTTTAATGGAACTATCAGCAACGAGGCTACCCATTATTGTTCCGGGAACAATAGCTGTATGCCATCCTACTGTTTCAAATCCTTTCGAGGAAATTATTTCTCCTGTTGTACCTTCCAGTAAATCATTCTGCTGAATTTCCCAATTTTCAGAAAGGACTTTAGTTCGGGAAACATCTTCTTTACCTTTTTGTCCGCAACTAGTAATAAACAAAAAAAATGCGAAAAAGAGGATTGTACTCAAATAATAAAAATAATTTTTTTTCATAAAATAAATTTTAACTATCAAATATATAAATTTGATAATTTAATTTATCAAAAAGTTAAAAAACAATGCAAACTCATTCAAAAACTATTAGTTTGAAAATTTGCAGCATCCATAATTTTCACATTTCAACAAAAGATTCGTAACTTTGTAAATGAAAAACCAGAATAATAACACACATGCATTTAGACACATTAAAAATTGAACTTATCAATTGGATATCAATGCTAAACGACCAACAGACTATAAATAAGGTAGTAAGCTTAAAAAAAGAATTCAATAAACAGGGAACTAAAGACACGAAAATATTTGGTTCTGGGAAACATCTTATAGAATTCATTGCTGAAGACTTTAACAAGCCTATTGATTCATTTAAGGAATATCAGAAATGAACTACTTAATTGACACCCACATCTTGTTATGGTATATTATTGGAGATAAACGCATCAAGAAAGATATAATAGACAAAAATGGAAAAAACTTCTTTTTTTAAAACCCATACAATTAAATTATCAACACTCTTCTTTTTCAGTCTATTCCTTTTATTTTCATTCACGGTTGATGCACAAAATTCTAAAAAGGATAAAAAAGCCAAATTTGAATCACAAAATATATTCCCATACCAAACAAAACATGTGCATGGCAGTTCAATAATTGAATTACCTAATGGCGATTTGCTATCATGTTGGTTTGAAGGTTCTGGCGAACGTTCAGCAAACGATGTAATGGTAAAAGGGGCACGTTTAAAGAAAAGTTCGTCAGCTTGGAGCAAAACTTTTGTTATGGCTGATAGTCCCGGTCATCCTGACTGTAACCCGGTACTATTTATTAATGATAAGAATAAATTATTTCTATTCTGGATTGTAGTTCAGGCGAATCGTTGGGAAACGTCTATTTTAAAATACAGGACTTCTGTTGATTATAAAAAAGCAGGGGCACCAAACTGGAACTGGCAGGATGTAATTTTGCTAAAACCCGGCGAAGAATTTGCAAAAACCACCGAAGAAAAATTTAAAGAGTCAGATATGCCCGACCTAAGCTGGTCAGAATACGCACCTAAGTACGAAAATATGATTTTGGATGCAGCCAAAGACCCAAAGAAAAGGGAAACCGGCTGGATGACCAGAATCCATCCTATAACATTAAAAAATGGCAGGATTCTGTTACCTCTTTATTCTGATGGTTATAATTTTTCATTAATTGCTATTTCGGATGATGATGGTGAAACATGGACTCCAAGCTTGCCTATTGTAGGGCGTGGAAATGTACAGCCGGCAATTATCCAAAATGAGGACGGGACACTTATCGCCTATATGCGCGACAATGGTGATGAACCAGGAAGGATAATGACAAGTACATCAAATGATAATGGTTTTGAATGGACAGCTGCAAAAAAATCGAGTATACCAAATCCGGGCACAAGTGTAGATGCAATTAAATTAACATCTGGTAATTATTTGATGGTTTATAATGATACTGAAAACGGCAGGCATAGTTTGGCGGTAAGTATTTC